>NZ_JBFULI010000040.1:0-54143 GCF_056400405.1 Pseudomonas sp. P5_B3
CCACCGAAGTCGGTAGCGTCTACACCCCGGACGAAATCCGCGCCATCAGCGCCACCTGCAAGGAACTGGGCCTGAACCTGCACATGGACGGCGCGCGCTTCTCCAACGCCTGCGCATTCCTCGGCTGCACCCCGGCCGACCTGACCTGGAAGGCCGGTGTCGACGTGCTGTGCTTCGGCGGCACGAAAAACGGCATGGCGGTGGGCGAGGCGATTCTGTTCTTCAACCACAAACTCGCCGAAGACTTCGATTACCGCTGCAAACAGGCCGGGCAACTGGCGTCGAAAATGCGCTTCCTCTCGGCACCATGGGTCGGAATCCTGGAAAACGACGCCTGGCTCAAATACGCCAACCACGCCAACCACTGCGCGCAATTGCTGGCCGAACTGGTCAGCGACATTCCGGGCGTGGAGCTGATGTTCCCGGTACAGGCCAACGGCGTATTCCTGCAACTGTCGGAGCCGGCCATCGCCGCGCTGACCGCCAAGGGCTGGCGCTTCTACACCTTCATCGGCAACGGCGGCGCACGCTTCATGTGCTCGTGGGACACCGAGCAAGAGCGCGTGCGGGAACTGGCGCGGGATATCCGTGAAGTGATGTCTCACTAACGCCACAATCCCTGTGGGAGCGAGCTTGCTCGCGATAAGGCCGGCACCTCCAACATTGATGTCGACTGACCGTCCGCTATCGCGAGCAAGCTCGYTCCCACAAAAGCCAACACCATCTCCCCCTGTTGCTTGCTCCTCGTCTACATTGTTTGTCGAGCCGCTGCTCACATAACAACAATCAGGAGCGTCAGCATGTCATTGCAAGGCAAAACTCTGTTCATCACCGGCGCCAGCCGTGGCATCGGTCGCGAGATTGCGCTGCGGGCCGCACGCGATGGGGCCAACATTGTGATCGCCGCCAAAAGTGCCGAACCCCACCCCAAGCTGCCGGGCACGATTTTCAGTGTGGCCCGGGAAGTGGAAGCCGCAGGCGGCAAGGCGCTGGCCTTGCAGGTAGATGTACGTGAAGAGGATGCCGTACGCGAAGCACTGGCCCAGGCCAACGAACATTTCGGCAGCATCGATGCGCTGATCAATAACGCCGGGGCGATCAAATTGACCGGGGTCCAGCACCTCGAACTCAAGCGCTTTGACTTGATGCACCAGATCAACACCCGTGCCGTGCTGCTGTGCAGCCAGGCCGCCCTGCCCTATTTGAAGAAGTCCGGTGGCCACATCCTCAACCTGTCCCCGCCACTGAACCTGGCCACCAAGTGGTTTGCCCAGTACAGCCCGTACACCGTGACCAAATACGGCATGAGCATGCTGACCTTGGGCATGAGTGAGGAATTCAGGAATTACGGCATCAGCGTCAACTCGCTGTGGCCGCAGACCATGATTGCCACCGCTGCCATCGAGTTTCAGTTGGGGTCGAGGGAGTCATTCAAGCATGCGCGCGTGCCTGCGATCATGGCCGATGCGGCACATGTGATTCTGAGCAGCGCAAACCGCAGCTTGACCGGGCGCTTGTTGATTGATGAGGAAATACTGCGGGAAAGCGGTGTAACGGAGTTCGAGCACTATCGGTTCGCACCGGATAGCAGCGAAAAACTCATGACTGACCTATTCGTTGACTGAAAAAACACCGTACCTGTGGGAGCGAGCTTGCTCGCGATAGCGGTGGATCAGTCAACATCAATTTTGAATGTTCCGGCCTCATCGCGAGCAAGCTCGCTCCCACAGGTTTTTATGGCGTTTATCAATACTCGATCCGCACGTCACCCTTCGGCACACTGCAGCACGACAGGATGTACCCTTCGGCTTCGTCTTCCTCGGTGATCCCGCCGTTGTGTTCCATTTCCACTTCGCCGCCCAGCTTCAGCACCTTGCAGGTGCCGCAGATGCCCATGCCGCAGGCTTTCGGGATCATCAGGCCGACCTTGGCCGCCGCCGCATGCACGGTCTCGCCAGGGGCCACGCGAATGCTCTTGCCGGATGCGATGAATTCCACCTGATGCAGATCCGCCGCATCGATTTCCGGGGCATCAGCCGCTTGTTCAGCGTGTTCCACGGCGTCGGCGCGGGCTTCTGGCGGAGTCGCGCCGAAGGACTCTTCGTGGTAGCGCGACATGTCGAAGCCAGCGCCTTCCAGCAAGCGCTTGACCGCGTTCATATACGGTGTCGGGCCGCAGCAGAACACTTCGCGCTCAAGGAAATCCGGTGCCATCAATTCAAGCATTCTGTGGTTCAGGTAACCGCGATAACCGGCCCAGGGCTCACCCATGCCATGTTTCTCGCAGATCAGGTGCAGGCTGAAGTTCTCGATCCGCGACGCCATGTGTTCCAGCTCGCGGTGATAAATGATGTCTTTGGGCGAGCGGGCACTGTGGATAAACGTCATGTCGACGTTGCCGTTGGTGTCGTAGAACCAGCGCGCCATGGACATGCACGGCGTGATGCCGACGCCGCCGCTGAGGTAGAGTACTTTCGGCGCAGGGAAGTCCATGGCATTGAACAGTCCGACCGGCCCGTGCACCGCCAGCTCCTGGCCTTCATGTAGAGTGTCGTGCAGCCAGTTGGACACCTTGCCCCCCGGCACGCGCTTGATGGTTACCGAAAAGCTGTACGGCACCGACGGCGAACTGGAAATGGTGTAGGAGCGCATGATCGGCACGCCGTCGATTTCCAGCTCCAGGGTGACGAATTGCCCGGGTTTGAAAAAGAACAGGATTGGCTGGTCGGCCATGAAACAGAAGGTGCGCACATCCCAGGTTTCCTGGATGACTTTGACGCAACGGACGATGTGCCGACCATTGGCCCAGGTCTGGGTGGTTACCGGGTTCAGGAAGCTGTTGGACATGCTGATCTCCACGGCCGACTGTCGGCCTTCATGTTTGCGATTCTGCGTATAGCGCGAACCTCCCATTTACCTATCTGCGACATTCACATACTTATCGCGACCAGCCCCCAATTACCGGGGGTTGCGCGTCGGGATCAGATTGGGCCATGTCGCCCATGGATAAGGTTCCGGGCAGCGCCGGCCCCACACTCGCCTCAACAGATAACTGCTGTTTTTTGTCTTGCGTCGCACAACCGTAGCCACTATTCGCCGGCCACACAGAATGGCCTTGAGGATTAAATGATGGACGTCACTACTACCCTGAGCCTGGGCGATCCGCTGGAACCCGCACGCAAGGCCACTGCACAGATGCTGCAAGAGCGCGAGCGCACCTTCTCGCTGCCGCAGCCGTTTTACTCCGACGAGCGCCTGTTTGATATCGACATGCAGGAAATCTTCCAGAAAGAGTGGTTGATCGCCGGCATGACCTGCGAGATCCCGACCAAGGGCAACTACCTGACCCTGCAGATCGGCAAAAACCCGATCATCGTGATTCGTGGCGCCGAAGGTGTGGTGCACGCGTTCCATAACGTCTGCCGCCACCGTGGTTCGCGCCTGTGCACCAGCGAGAAAGGCAAGGTCGCCAAACTGGTCTGCCACTACCACCAGTGGACCTACGAACTCGACGGCCGCCTGCTGTTCGCCGGCACCGAAATGGGTGCCGACTTCGACATGAACCAGTACGGCCTCAAACCGGTAAATGTGAAGACCGCCGGCGGCTACATCTTCATCAGCCTGGCGGAGAACCCACCGGCCATCGATGACTTCCTGTCGACACTGAACCATTACATGGAACCGTACGACATGGAGAACACCAAGGTGGCAATTACCACCACCTTGATGGAAAAGGCCAACTGGAAACTGGTACTGGAAAACAACCGCGAGTGCTACCACTGCAACGCGTCGCACCCGGAACTGCTGAAAACCCTGCTGGAATGGGACGACGTCACCGACCCACGCGCCGACCAGGCGTTCAAGGATCACGTCGCCGCCTCTGCCGCAGCCTGGGAAGCCGAGAAGATTCCTTACGCCCACGCCAGCTTCGGCCTGCGTAACCGCATCGTGCGCATGCCGCTGCTCAAGGGCACCGTGTCGATGACCCTGGACGGCAAGCAGGGCTGCAAAAAACTCATGGGCCGGATCCAGAACCCGGACCTGGGCTCGATGCGTATCCTGCACCTGCCGCACTCCTGGAACCACTGCATGGGTGACCACATCATCGTCTTCACGGTGTGGCCGATCAGCGCTCAGGAAACCATGGTCACCACCAAGTGGATCGTGCACAAGGACGCGGTCGAAGGCGTGGACTACGACGTGGAGCGCATGCGCCAGGTCTGGGATGCCACCAACGACCAGGACCGTCGCCTGGCCGAAGAGAACCAGCGCGGCATCAACTCCACCGCGTACCAGCCTGGCCCGTACTCCAAGACCTATGAGTTCGGCGTGGTGAACTTCGTGGACTGGTACAGCGAACGTCTGCTGAGCAATCTTGGGGCCGAGCCAGCGCCGTACCTCAAAGGGGTTCCGGTACAAGGCTGAGTATCGTCACCTCGGCCCTGAACAAAAAACCGCGAGCATGCTCGCGGTTTTTTATGCCGTTACGGAACATCTACCAGTTCCAGGATTTGATAATGCTCTGCGCCACCGAAAAAATATTGCCTATGTCGGAGGCACTGGGCGGTCTTTTATAGTCGGGATTGATTTTTCGCTGGAGTTCGTCATATAAGCCATCTATTTTTTCTTCAGTCCTCTTTTTATCGCGTTGACGAAGAATTTCAAGCCTGGCCTTATTATCCTCAAGCGCTTTGTTTTCTTCGAGATTAAACGCAAAACACCACTCACGTTCAAGTGGATCGATAAAAGGCGGAGGCCCAATTGGCTTAATCATTCACCACCTCACCATTCGGTTGATACGTTCAGGAAAACCAACCTGTGATCCAACTAACAACCGAATTGAACGTGCTGGTAATTTTCTCCCAGACATTCTTCAGCCAATTCAGAATATTTTTACCAACCTCAACGAAGAAGTTGGCTATTTTATCCAGCACTGCATTGAACAGACCACCAAAGGTATCCATAAAGCCGACAACGGCATCGCCACTTTGCGGAAATTTCTCAACTTGAGCAATGGCTTCGTCATACATCTTGTCGATGCGTTTATCCGCAGCCGCCTTGTCTCGGTTGCGCAGCTCATCGAGTTTATTCTTATAAGGCGTGGTATCAGTCGAACCGGAATTCTGGAACGCTTCCGTTGCCTTGGTCAACTCTGATTCAGACTGGTCGGACTGCCCCTCACCCGCCTCCCGGGCCTTGGGTTCAAGGTACCTCACCGCCGGATCATTGGAGCTGCTACTGACATAGAGGCTGCGCAGATGAATCTGCTGCAGGTGCGGCGAGGCCATCAGAACGCCTCTGGCACTGCCCTCCGAACGCTTTTTATCGTGAACTCGCATTTCGTTCAGAAGTTCGACATACGCCTCTTTGGATGGCGCAACAGCGGCGGCGGCGACCGACTTGACTTTTGATTTGGCTGCTTCTGACATTTTATAACTCCTTGTAAGTTGGTGTTAAACGCACGGTAGTGCCCATATAGACAAGCGCCGATATAAGCCACCGGCATCGCTCATCATTATTCTACAATTCGCTCACTAAATGACCTGCCCTGCCAGGCCTGCTAAAACATCTGGGATTAATAGTGCCCACGCACGCATTGTTTAGTACTGACGAATACGTCGCGCAAGGCTATTAGACTAGTCACTAAGGAGAAGAGAGATTTTTATGGGAAATATCATCAATTCTTGAGCGCAAAAACAATCCATTGCACCACTCCTACGGAGAGACCCGGAGAGAAATTTTTTTGAACAACCCTGTTCATTTCATCGCGTGAGGAAGATTAAAGTCCGGGAGATAAATCCTGTCAAATAGTCTGATATACCTATAGGAATCTAAACTTATTTAAATTGGATATATATCGGGACGATCAACTGGTCATATCGCTAACGAGCAGAAACGCCGCTTTCACGTCAGTCGATCGAGCCCGCGACCTGTACAAAAGACAACCACCCCTCTGTAGCCCAGGCCGATCATGGCTTGCAGCATTCCGCGAACAAGTTATCCACACCTCGACTCACAGCAAATGTGGGTAACTGTGAGTTCTCAGGGATTTTTTCCACACAACGCCAATAAAATCCGTGACTTATTCAATTAACGGTTTTTCAGGTGCCGTTGGATGTTTTTTAATCAGAAGCCTGCAAGGCACGTTCTGTATGCCTTACAGAAGATCGCGAACACCTTATCCACAGAAGCGCCAACAGACTTTGGGGTTAACTTCGAAGGCTCTGTGGAAAACCTCTGAAACCCACAAAAACCCGACGTTTGCGCGGTAGCTAACGACGCAAAACCGTCTTTTGATCATTTTACGATCAAAGCCCTGCACGCCTCTGTCTATAAGGCCTACAGCCGATAGCAAACATCTTATCCACAGAAGCGCCAACAGAGATTGGGGGCAAGTCTGCATCCAAAACAGCACTTATCCCCTTGAAAAAGCTTGGAAAAAACACGAACCAGGTTGGTTGTTTTTTGAGCGACGGCTTGCAGGGCTTGATCTATATGGGGTATAGCGAGGGGCGAACATGTTATCCACAGAACCGCCAACAGGGATTGTGGGTAAACACCGAAGTTGTTCAAACTTTATTTAGACATGAGCGACCTGAATCCAGGTCCAGATTCAATTCAAAGTCTTTGAAGGCGCGCCATCCGAGCAATATCGACGGGACATATTGCCCGCCTATCAGCGACGGCGGGATGGTAAAGCCCGGGTAGTATTTGTAGGTGACTGCCATGGTGATGCCTTGCAGGGCCAATACGCCGTCGAAGCGTTGGAAGCGCTTGTTGTCGTTGGCGGTAACGCTCGAGCGTCCCGGTGTCAGCGCTTGCGCAACACTGAGCTGCCTGCCGGGCGACGAGGCCGTCAGGTAGTCGACATTTCCGGTATCGATGATGGCATGCGTTGCCCGGCGATCCAGCTGTGCGGCCACCACCAGCCGTTGATTGAGATCCAGGCGGCTGACGACAATCGACACATCACAGCGTTTGGCCGGCGGTGGATTCAGCTCCAGTGTTCTGCTGGTGATCTTCAAGCGCCCCAGCTTGCCGATCAGATCCAGCCCCAACAGATTATCCCGGTCGCTGACAAAGACCAGGACGTTTCTGAACTCGCGGGTGCCGACTTTCAGCGACCTGAGAATTCCCAGCCTCGCGGCCAAGCCCTTTTCGCCATAAAACGTGCTGTAGCGATAAAAAGCATCGGGCAACAACTTGATGCCCATCTGTTTCGCCGTGTCGATGTTGACCCGGGTTTGCGGTGCGCCCGTGTCCAGTACAAAACGCGCCGAGACACCATTGGCCGCGCCGACCTCGATAAATGGCAACACTTGTTCAGCGATGTAAAAATCATTGGCATACGGATGGAGCGGCAGCACCTCATGCCGCGTCGAACCCTTGAGCGTGAAATCGCCGGTCGCCGCCAGGACAGCCAGTGATTTGCTGCCAAACGTGGAGAATAGAGGCTTCAGATCGGAGCTGGCGGCAATCGCCCGGGCATGCTTGCCCTTGATCGCCAAGTAGTATTCGGGAAGTTGGTTGGTGGCTTTGGCTTCAAGCATTCTGGCGAAGACCGTCACCGAGCAACTGAGGTGCTTATCGGCATCCAGTACCCTGTCGCAACGCTCACGCATTTGCGCCAGCGAGGCTTTCTGGCCCTGGTCGGAATCCAGCCACTGAAAAAAATCCCGCTCGACTTCAGGGGGCGTTCCGGGTGCTGGTGTCTGGGGGGCAGGCATCGATCCCGAAGACACACACAGGGTCCCTGCAAAAAGCATCAGGTATCGGTTGAAAGCCTTCATATTCAACCCGTTCATAAAACAAGCTCTATGAGTTGGCGCTGAACGTCTGAATATTCCCGAAACTGTGCTGCACTCCTTGCCAGCGCAAGTAAAACTCTAGCTCATCAAGCAGTACGGCGTGCGCGGTGCGTCCCCCCGGGAACGCGAACAGAGACTTTGGGTAATTCCATTTCTGGAAATACCGACGGCGTAAAAATGCTAAGTGCCCCTTACATTTGTTGCGTTTTCCACAATGACCTCTTCCAGAGGAATGTCAGGAGACCTGCCCGGAACCTGGCGGGGCGCTTGCCCTCGCAACAAGTACCATCCACTGGCCTCTTTGGCTGCCTCCCACAAAACTTGCGGCCTCGACTGCCCATTCTTCGCAGCCGCCGCCCACCATGTCCCGGCAATAACGGAGTTCTGCATGACCGCACCTGAACCCGTAAAACTCTGGCCGGCCATGACACCCGAGCTTGTTACTATCGACGCGACTTCGGGTATCCGGGCGGTCATCGCCGCAGGAATTGTTGCCCCACGGAATGGCAGACTCCCTGCACCACCCCAGAAACTCAGCGTGTTCCCAATTCGCATACGCAACGTTTGCGTTGCTCCTGACACAATTGCGCTGGCAGCCCTGTTAATCGCTGCACCGGCAAAAATCAGATTCAAACCTGCACCTACGGCTTGCCCAAGCAATGAGAACCACGACTCACCGGTTGGATCAACTCTGTTCATTGGCGAGCCTGAACAATAGGCGTACGCATTGATTCCCCCCTTCCCGAACGGACTCAACCGATCCGGGCTGTGGAACCGCATCAGCACCGGGTTATAGACCCGATGTCCATTGCCCAGGTGATAGCAACCGGTAGGACGCTCTCTGAGTTGCCCATTGAAGCCCAATGGGGTCGAAGCCTGATGCAGGCTGCTTTGCAAGCCATAGGGGGAATACGCAAAGTGGTTCGGACCATTGCGGTCCAACTCAGCGAGTATGCTTTGTTGCAGGTCCGTAGCCAGCAACAGGGTCCGGGGGTACGGCGGAGCCGCTGCAGGAGAGACTACTTCACGCTGGGTTTGGGCGGATGTGCGCATCAGCAGGATCCTTGATGAGGTCTGATCAACCCGCTGCGCCATGCATGATTCGGCATCCGAAGCTCTGACAAGCCCTGCTGGCGAAAGCGGGTATTAACTGCTCAGTACCCTAACAAGTCATCAGTAATGCGAACACTATCAGTTCTGCTAGGGTCACCCCTGCGCAGGAAACCCGCTAAGGCCATTGCATCAAAAAGGCTTCGCCCGTGACCCGAATCATCGGATGCGGCGTAACCTGGCAGCTATCAACGATGCGGAAGCCATGGCGCTCATAGAAACGCCGGGCACCGGTATTGGCGGCATAGTCGATGAGGCTCAAGCCATTGAGCCCGAGCTGGTTGGCGCGCGCCCTGGCATGGGCCAGGAATTGCACGCCAAGACCCCGGTTGCGCCAACCCTCATGCAGCGCCAGGCTCGAAATGTAGAGCGTGTCCGGGATTTCCATGTCGGCGTACGGCGCCAACACCGGGTCTGTTGTCGGTTCCGCCTGCAGATCGTGGCGCATCACGTAGCTGTGCATCATGCCGATGACTTCTCCACCGGCTTCGGCGATGAGGCAATTCTGGTAGGAGAAGTCCACATCGTCGCGGGCATAACGAATGGCGCCGACGTCCAGCAGATCCTGCCCGGGTTTCGCAAGTTGGCTCCAGATGTAATCCGAAGCGCCCTCCGACGAGATTTGAAACAAACGGGCAATCTCTCGCGCATCGGCGCGCACGGCCGAACGAAACACAACAGTCATTTACCTGAACTCCACAGGACAAGGAGCACCCGTTTTACCCGGGCGCTTACGGCGCGACAACTCGCCGGAGGGGCGGTTTTATATCCGGTTGTTGCAGCTTGAGGCGCCGCCTTAGCGGACCACGCCTTCTTCAATCAACAACTTGAGTATCGCCTCAGCCCCAGCTTGCGCCGTCACGCCTTTGAGCACCTGCCCGCCTCCACCACTGGCCTTGGCTGTCGCGGCTTTCATACGATCGGCGCCGCTCTTGGCCTTGATCACCTTCAGGCGCTTGGGCCGTGGCTTGGCCGGTTGCAGGCTGGCGACCGCAAGCAATTGATCATCGATGACTTCAACTTCCTGCGCTTGCAGCACGCCGCGTCGGGCCGGGCCGTAAGCGCTCTGGCGAGGCTTGGGCGCGGCGTTATCCACCGTTGCCAGAAACGGCAGGCGTACCTTCAGCCGCCGGCGTTGACCGCGCGGCAAGGCCTGCAGCACCAGCGCCGAACCGCCGTCAATGGACTCGACCTGCGCCAGCCCCACCACCAGCGGCCAGCCCAGGCTTTCGGCGAGCAGGAACGGCAACATGCCCGAGCCTTCGCCGGTTTCCGCCTGACTGCCGGTCAACACCACCTGAGCACCTGCATCGCGCAGATACTCGGTCAGCGCCGGTAGCGCATCGGCGCCTTGCGGTTGCTCCAACACATGCAGTTGCTCCAGCCCCATGCCCAGGTAAGCACGCAATGCAGGCTCGGCGATGTCGCCGGCATGCAGCACTTGCAGGTTATCCCCAGCCAGTTGCAGACCCAGTTCTACCGCCCGCGCATCCTGCTCCGCGCGACGTGGCCGACCGGACGTCGGGTGGGCGCCGATGGACACCAGGCTGATGATTTTCGTGCTCATAAACCTTTCCTTCCCTTAAGCCGCATCGCGCTTGGCGTCGTTGCGGTAAGCCTCTACCGCCKCGATCAAGGCTTKRAGAATCTCCGCGCTSTCRCCGATCACCGAGAGGTCGGCACGCTTGATCATGTCGCAGCCAGGGTCAAGGTTGATCGCCACCACCTTGTCGCAGGCACCGATGCCTTGCAGGTGCTGGATCGCCCCGGAAATCCCCACCGCCACATAGACCCGTGCAGTAACCCAGGTACCGGACGCGCCGACCTGACGATCGCGGGCCATGAAACCGTCGTCCACCGCCACCCGCGAGGCGCCTTCGGTCGCGCCGAGGGCTTCGGCGGTCCTGTGGAAAAGTCCCCAGTCCTTGACCCCGTTGCCACCGGAGAAAATGAACTCGGCTTCGGCCATGGGGATTGCCGCCGGATCGACTGCCACCGCGCCCAGATCTTCGATCCGTGACAGGCTGCGTGCCACGGTTGTGGATAACTCTACGGGCAAGGCTTCGTGACGGGTTTCGCTGACCGGTTCGGCGCACTCGGCAGCCGCCAGAATCAAGCGCGCCAGCGGACGGGCAAGGTCTTGCAGGCCTGCGCCGGCGCGGCCGATGCACTCCTGATCCTTGACTTGCCAGACCCGCGTGGCCGGGCGTTCGCCCAGTGCCGCGGCGAAACGTCGGCCGAGCTCGCCACCACCGCTGCGACTGTCCGGCAGCAACCAGTGACGCGGGCTGAACTGGTTATCCACAGCCCGCAGGCCCTGGACCCGTTGTTCCGGTGCATAACCGTTGAATTCTTCGCCTTCCAGCACCAACAGGCGGTCGACGCCCGCCGTGGCGAAAGCGTTTTCCTTGTGCTCGCCGAACACCACGGCCAGCACTGCGCCGTCCTTGCCGGCCAACTGATGGGCCAGGCCCAGCAAGTCGCGGTCGTGGCTGCTCAAGCGACCACCGACCATGTCCGGCACCACGCTGATGTAAAACGCCGGCGCGGCCACCTGATGCAATGGCAACTGCACTTCAACAGCGGCTGAACGTTTAGTCGCCCCACCCTGCTGGGCGCCGCTACGGTCGATACGCTTGATGCCGTTGGGGCCGATAAAACCAATGCCGTGGGGATTCTTGCGGATGACGCCATTCGGCCCCATCCAGCTGTGTTGCGCCGGTTGCATGGCCGCGTGTAGCGGGTGCAGCCGGTTGCGGGCGATCCATTCGGCCCGCGGGTCGCGGCGGATAATGTCGCTCATCAGTGCACCTCCGCAGGTTCACGTTTGGCCGGCGCCGCCGGCTTTGCCGCGTCGTCTTCCAGCAGCGCGTCGGCCACCAGTTCGGCAATGTCCTTGATCAGCGGACGGGGTTCGACTACGCCTTCGAGCATCGCCGTGCATTGTGGGCAACCCACGGCCACCAGTTCGGCGCCGGTTTCGCGAATGTCTTCCATGCGCATGTCGGGAATACGTTGCTTGCCGGGAATGTCGGTGATCGGCGCACCGCCACCACCGCCGCAGCAGCGCGAACGGAAGCCGGAACGTTGCATCTCTTTCACTTCGATCCCGAGGGCGCGCAACACCTGACGCGGCGCCTCGTACTCGCCGTTGTAGCGTCCGAGGTAGCACGGGTCGTGGTAGGTCACGCTGTCGCCTTTGTGCTGACCGAGATTGAGCGCGCCAGCATCGATGATTTCCGCCATGTAGGTGCTGTGGTGCTGCACCAGGTAGTTGCCATCGAAAGCGCCGTACTCGTTTTTCAGCACGTGGAAGCTGTGCGGATCGCAGGTGACGATGCGGTTGAAACTGTATTTGGCCAGGGTCTGAATGTTGCGCTTGGCCAACAGCTGGAAGGTCGCTTCGTCGCCCAGGCGCCGGGCCACGTCGCCGCTGTCGCGCTCTTCGAGGCCGAGCACGGCGAAGTCGATTTTCGCCGCTTTCAGCACTTTCACGAAGGCGCGCAGGGTGCGCTGGTTGCGCATGTCGAAGGCGCCGTCGCCGACCCAGAACAGCACGTCGGTGGATTTCTTTTCGCTGAGCAGATTGAGGTTCAAATCTGCCGCCCAGTTCATCCGCCCGCCCGGCGCGAAACCGCCCGGGTTGTCGGTGGCGATCAGGTTTTCCAGGACTTCCGCGCCCTTGTTCGGGGTCGCGCCTTTTTCCAGGGTCAGATGGCGACGCATGTCGACGATGGCATCGACGTGCTCGATCATCATCGGGCATTCCTCGACACAGGCACGGCAGGTGGTGCATGACCACAGGGTTTCGGCATCCACCAGACCGTTGACGATCGGTTGATGCGGATTGCCTGCGTGCTCACCGATGGCCTTGCCTGGATACGGACTGCCGGCGAACTTGGCATCGGTGCCACCAGCCAGGCCGACGACCATGTCCTGAATCAGTTTTTTCGGGTTCAGTGGCTGGCCGGCAGCAAACGCCGGGCACGCTGCTTCACATTTACCGCACTGCACGCAGGCGTCGAAGCCGAGCAACTGGTTCCAGGTGAAATCCTTGGGTTTTTCCACGCCCAGTGGCGCGGTCGGGTCGTTCAAGTCCAGAGGCTTGAGGCCCGTGGAACGACCGCCACCGAAGCGCTCGGCGCGACGGTGCCAGGCCAGATGCAAGGCACCGGCGAAGGCGTGTTTCATCGGCCCGCCCCAGGTCATGCCGAAGAACAGTTCCGACACGCCCCACAGCACGCCAACGCCGAGAATCGCCGCCAACAGCCAGCCACCGAAGTTTTCCGGGAGGATGCCCGCCACCGGCAGGGTCAACAGGAAGAACGAGGCCGAGAACGCCAGCAGGCTTTTCGGCAGGCGCATCCAAGGGCCTTTCGACAGACGCGACGGCGGGTTGCGCCGGCGCAGGTAAACAAAGATCGCACCGACGAACATCACAGCCGTCATCAGCAGCAACGCATAGCCGAGGAAGCGGTTATGCAGGCCGAAACCGTGCACCAGAATCGCCAGCACGATGGACGCCACCGCACCGCCGGCCGTGGCGACGTGGGTGTTGGCAATGTATTTGTCCCGCGCTACCACATGGTGCAAGTCGACCATGTAGCGCTTGGGCATGGCGAACAGGCCGCCGATCAGGTCGACTTTCGAAGCCCGGCCCCGGCGCCACATATTCACCCGCCGCAAAGCACCGAGGACGCCAAGGCCCAGGGCAGCGAACAGCAGGATTGGAAGAAGGGTGTTCAACATAGGTGAAGCTCCCAAAGACCGCAGGGTCTTGCAGGCCAAACTACCTGGATGCCTTGCCCGATTCCTTGTAGGAGCGAGCTTGCTCGCGAAAAACCTGAGAACGTCGCGTTAAATCAGACTCCCCGCGTCATCGTTCACGTCCATCGCGAGCAAGCTCGCTCCTACAAGGGTTATCCACAAGCTCTTAGAAATCCTTGCACAACCGCAGCGCGTCGTAGATCGCGGCATGCACGTTGCGCTGTGCCACGCAATCACCGATGCGGAACAGCAGGTAGCCGTCGCCGCTCTGCTCCAGGCAAGGTTGCGGCTTGATCGCGAACAAGGCTTCAACGTCGATCTGGCCTTTGTTGCGGGAGCCTTCCTTCAAGGCGTAGTAGATTTCCTCGTCCGGGCGCACACCGTTTTCGATGACCACCTGGTCCACCACCCGCTCCTCTTTGGCACCGGTGTATTCGTTTTCCAGCACTGCCACCAGCTTGTCGCCTTCGCGGTAGACCTTCTCCAGCATCATGTCGCCGGTCATGATCACTTCTTTCGGGTACATGCTGCGGTAGTACGTCGGGAACGACGTGCCGCCAATCGCCACGCCCGGCTTGATGTCGTCGGTGACGATTTCGACCTGGCTGCCCTTGTCCGCAATGAAGTCGGCGGTAGACATACCGGTGAACTCGCAAATGGTGTCGTAAACCAGCACGTTCTTGCCAGGCAGAACCTTGCCGTCGAGCACATCCCAGCTGCTGACCACCAGGCCTTCAGCCGCACCCCAGTGTTCGTTCTGCTCGATGAACGGATGTCCACCGACAGCCAGCACCACCACGTCTGGACGCAGGTCCATGATGGTCGGCGCATCCGCCGCAGTGCCCAGGCGCAGATCGACTTTCAACCGAGCCAGTTCCAGCTGGTACCAGCGGGTGATACCGGCGATCTGGTCCCGTTGCGGTGCTTTCGAAGCGGTGGTGATTTGGCCGCCGATGAATTCTTTCTTCTCGAACAGGGTCACGTTGTGGCCACGCTCGGCGGCAACGCGAGCGGCTTCCATCCCCGCAGGGCCGGCGCCAACTACCACCACTTTGCGTTTCACGCCGGTGGTTTTTTCGATGATGTGTGGCAGGCCCATGTATTCACGGGAAGTTGCGGCGTTCTGGATGCACAACACATCCAGGCCTTGGTATTGACGGTCGATGCAGTAGTTGGCGCCGACGCACTGCTTGATCTGGTCGATCTGGCCCATCTTGATCTTGGCGATCAGGTGCGGGTCGGCGATGTGGGCGCGGGTCATGCCGACCATGTCGACGTAGCCGCCCTCCAGAATGCGCGTGGCCTGGTTCGGGTCCTTGATGTTCTGCGCGTGCAGCACCGGAACCTTGACCACCTCCTTGATCCCGGCCGCCAGGTGCAGGAACGGCTCGGGCGGGTAACTCATGTTCGGAATCACGTTGGCCAGGGTGTTGTGAGTGTCGCAACCCGAGCCGACGACGCCGATGAAATCGAGCATGCCGGTGTCGTCGTAATACTTGGCGATCTGCTTCATGTCTTCGTGGGACAGGCCGTCCGGGTGGAACTCATCACCGCAGATGCGCATGCCCACGCAGAAGTCGTCACCGACCTCGGCGCGCACGGCTTTCAAGACTTCCAGGCCGAACTTCATGCGGCCTTCGAAGGTACCGCCCCATTCGTCGGTACGCTTGTTGACGCGCGGGCTCCAGAACTGGTCGATCATGTGCTGGTGCACGGCCGACAATTCCACGCCGTCCAGGCCACCGGCCTTGGCACGACGCGCAGCCTGCGCATAGTTGCCGATCACCCGCCAGATTTCTTCCGGCTCGATGGTCTTGCAAGTGGCACGGTGCACCGGCTCACGCACGCCCGACGGCGACATCAACGTTGGCCAGTTAAAGCCGTCCCAACGCGAGCGACGACCCATATGGGTAATCTGGATCATGATCTTGGCGCCGTGCTTGTGCATAGCATCGGCCAGATTCTGGAAGTGCGGAATGATGCGGTCGGTGGACAGGTTCACCGAGCTCCACCACTCCTGCGGGCTGTCGATCGCCACGACGGACGAGCCACCACAAATCGCCAGGCCGATCCCGCCCTTGGCTTTCTCTTCGTAATACTTGACGTACCGGTCGGTGGTCATGCCGCCGTCGGTGGCATAAACCTCGGCGTGCGCGGTGCTGAGCACGCGGTTGCGGATGGTCAGTTTACCGATCTGGATCGGTTGGAACATTGCTTCGAAAGCCATGGCGGGTTCCTCGACTTACAACGGCTTGACGGTGAACAAACCGTCTTCGTGGCCCTCTTCGGAGCCACCGTAGACTTGCTCGGCCACGGTGCGGATCTTGCTGCCGCGAGCGGCCAGGATCTGGTCCATGGCCCCTGCAAACCAGCCAGTGAACATGTAGTCGACCTTACGTCCGACCTTGCCGTACACATAGACGAATGCCGAGTGTTCGAGCTTGACGCTGGCGGTGCCTTTGTCGAGATCGATGTCCTGAATCTTGAACAGGCCCCAGCCGCGCTGCGACAGGCGCTTCATGTAGTGCTCGAACACCGCGACGCCTTCCAGGCCGTGGCATTCGGCTTCTTTTTCACACCAGTGCCAGGCGGACTTGTAGCCGGCCTTATAGAGGATTTCGGCATAGGCTTCAGCGCCCAGCA
This sequence comes from Pseudomonas sp. P5_B3, assembly GCF_056400405.1. Classification (NCBI taxonomy): domain Bacteria; kingdom Pseudomonadati; phylum Pseudomonadota; class Gammaproteobacteria; order Pseudomonadales; family Pseudomonadaceae; genus Pseudomonas; species Pseudomonas sp. P5_B3. The sequence continues at coordinate 16,329 of NZ_JBFULI010000040.1, forward strand.
CTTCCTCGATGCCCATGTGGTTGTTGACGAAGAAATGGCGCGGCACATACAGCATCGGCAGGGCGTCGGAGGTCCAGACACCGGTTTCGCTGTCGACTTCGATTGGCAATTGCGGGGCGATTTTGGCCATGGAAACTTGACTCCAGAAAATTCGTTGCGTTGCCCGCTGCACGGACGGCAGCGGGAAAGGATTCAGAGATGCGGCGGCTTATTCGCCCCAAACGTCCTTGAGGACATTCACCCAGTTCTCACCCATGATCTTGCGCACCACGCGCTCGGAGTGGCCGCGCTTGAGCAGGGTCTCGGTCAGGTTCGGGAACTCGCCCACGGTGCGGATGCCCAGCGGGTTGATGATCTTGCCGAAGCTGGTCAAGCGGCGGGCGTAGCCCTTGTCGTGGGTCAGGTATTCGAAGAAGTCCTGGCCATGGCCCTGGGTGAAGTCGGTGCCGATGCCGATCGCGTCTTCGCCAACCAGGTTCATGGTGTATTCGATCGCTTCGGCGTAGTCGTCGATGGTCGAATCGATACCCTTGGCCAGGAACGGCGCGAACATGGTCACCCCGACGAAACCGCCGTGGTCGGCAATGAACTTCAGTTCTTCATCGGACTTGTTGCGCGGGTGCTCCTTGAGCCCCGACGGCAGGCAGTGGGAGTAGCAGACCGGCTTCTTGGATTCGAGGATGACTTCTTCGGACGTTTTCGAGCCGACGTGGGACAGGTCGCACATTACGCCGACCCGGTTCATCTCGGCGACGATTTCACGACCGAAACCCGACAGGCCGCCGTCACGCTCGTAGCAACCGGTACCGACCAGGTTTTGGGTGTTGTAGCACATCTGCACAATACCGACGCCGAGCTGCTTGAACACCTCGACGTAGCCGATCTGGTCTTCAAATGCGTGAGCATTCTGGAAGCCAAAGAGAATGCCGGTCTTGCCCTGTTCCTTGGCCTTGCGGATATCGGCGGTGGTGCGCACCGGAATCACCAGGTCGCTATTCTCGCGGATCAGCTTCTGGCTGGCGGCAATGTTGTTGACGGTGGCCTGGAAGCCCTCCCACACCGACACGGTGCAGTTGGCCGCGGTCAGACCGCCTTTGCGCATGTCTTCAAACAGCTCGCGGTTCCACTTGGCAATAATCAGCCCGTCGATAACGATGCTGTCGGCGTGCAATTCGGCTGGGCTCATCAGGCTGTCCCCTTATTAGCGATTCATGCGCCGAATCGTCTGCCGGCGCTTTGGGCCAGCATATGCCTCGGTGCCCAAGCAGCCGGGTGCAAAAACGACAGGGGAATTGCCGAAAGCGTCAATCCGCGACAAAGGGTCGTCGCCAGGCACTATCACCGACCTGTTCAAGGCCCTCGGCTTGGGCCAGAATTCGCCGCATCACTGGAATAGAGCGGCGACCTGAATGAAATCCATCCTTCTGGCTTTGGCACTGATTGCGACCGGCGTACACGCAGCCGAGGTGTCCGACGACAACCCGTGCGACAAAGTCGAAAACGACGTCCAGACCCTCGAGTGCTCGGCCTTCAGCAAAACCACCGCCGAAGACTTGCTCAAGGAAAACCTCCAGGGCCTGAACGACCGCATGCAGTCGCAGTACGGCAAAAACCCGTCGCAACTGGCCGACATCACCGCCAAGATCAAAGCCGCCCAACAGCAATGGCTGAAGACCCGCGACGCCGACTGCGCCGTCGAAGCCTTCCCGGCCACCAGTGGCAGCAAGGCGTTCACCATTGCCCAGAACGATTGCATTGCGCGGATGAGCGACGAGCGGTCGGAGTTTTTGGAGTCGATTGGGCAGGAATAGTCCTGAATGTCCCGCTGAAAGCTGGCACTACCACCAGCTTTCAATCGCCAAAAAAACCTTTTCCCGCAAAGCACTCTGATCTGACCTACAGCTTCTGTCCAAAGCCGCTGCTCTGCGGACTTTTCACGCAACATGCCGACAAATGTTGTTGATGGCCAACCATAAAAATATAAGTAAAGATTCGCAAATCTTATAAAAGACTTATATTCTTCCATGAACAGCATTCACTGGACTCGAAAGGCCGTTAAGCAACTCTTGAGATTGCATTCCGTTCACCAGATTCAGGTTCGTGATGCCATCACGGCGCTCGCTGGCATGCCTGAGGCAGGCAATGTCAAAGCACTGGTCGGTCATGACTATGCTTATCGACTGCGTGTCGGTAACTATCGGGTCATGTTTGATTGGGATGGCGCGATCAAAGTGGTCAGTATTCAAGAGGTCAAAAAACGCGATGAACGCACCTACTGACATTCAAATCATCAACGACGCCGAAGGCAATCCAGCCTTCGTGGTCATTCCCTATGCACAATACGTGGCGCAGAAAATCGAGCCCGACTTGATCCCTCATGAGGTGGTGAGCCGCATCGTCGATGGCGCTACCCCTATCCGCGCCTGGCGCGAACACTTGAACCTTACCCAGGATGAAGTGGCCAAACGCATGGGCATAACCCAGCCTGCCTTTGCCCAACAGGAAACCGTCGCCAAGCCCCGTAAAGCCACTCGCGAAAAAATCGCTTTGGCATTTGGCATCACTGCCAGCCAGCTTGAACTGTAAGCTGCACACCCTCTGTCACTAATGGGATTGAACATGAAAGTCTGCGGCATCGAAATCAAAGGCAGCGAAGCAATCATCGCCGTGGCCACCCTGGACGGTCAGGCACTGGGCCATGTCGCGCTCGCCACCAAGAAAATTGCCCTGGACGATGATGACGAAGCCGCCAACGTCAAAGTGTTTGCCGCTCAGGTCGCTTCGTTTGTCCGTGAGAATTCCATCGACCGCATCGCGATCAAGAAGCGCAGCAAGAAAGGCGAATTCGCTGGTGGGCCGACCACGTTCAAGATCGAAGGGGTTTTCCAGTTGCTGGAGAGTTGCGAGGTAGCCCTACTGTCGCCGCAGACCATCAATGCCCAGGCCAAGAAGCACAATTTTGAGCTGCCGGGGACGCTGAACAAATATCAGCATGAGGCCTATAAGGCAGCGTGTTCGGCATTGGTGAAGAAGTAACCTGATCCTCCAGGCACCAAAGAACTAATGTGGGAGCGAGCTTGCTCGCGATRGCGGTGTATCAGTCAACATCAATGTGTCTGACAGACCGCYATCGCGAGCAAGCTCGCTCCCACAGGTTTCTCCAGTGTTTTCAGAATCACGCCTTGGCGGTACGCCGATCTTCCCTCGGGCACCGCTCATACTTCGCCCGATAACTGCGGGTGAAATACGACGGCGATTCAAACCCGCAGGCAATGCTCACTTCAAGCACGCTCATGTCCGTCTGTCGCAGCAGCTGCCGGGCTTTCTCCAGCCTTAACCGCAGGTAGAAATTGCTCGGCGTGTCGTTCAGATGCAGGCGAAACAGGCGCTCCAACTGTCGCCGCGTCACCTTGATCGATTCCGCCAGTTCCAGCGTGCTCAGCGGCGGTTCGCTGTGCTGCTCCATCTCGCCAATCACATGCACCAGCTTCTTGTTGCTGATGCCGTAGCGCGTGGCGACTTCCATGCGCTGGTGGTCTTTGCGCGGGCGGATACGGCCGAGTACGAATTGTTCGCTGACCTGGATCGCCAACTCCGGGCCGTGGGCCTGGGCGATCAGATCCAGCATCAGATCAATGGAGGCGGTGCCGCCGGCGGAAGTAATGCGCCGACGGTCGATCTCGAACAGCTCCTGGGTGACGCTGAGCTGTGGATAAGACTCCTTGAAGGCGTCGATGGCTTCCCAGTGCAGGGTCAGGCGATGGCCGTCGAGCAAACCCGCCTCGGCGAGGATGAAGCTGCCGGTGTCGATGGCGCCAAGGGTCACGCCTTCGTTGTCCAGCCGGCGCAGCCAGTGTTCCAGCGCCGGGGTGGCGAATTTGAGCGGTTCGAAGCCGGCGACCACCAACAGCGTCGCGCCTTTCTTCAGCGGCTCCAGCGCCGCATCGGCGTTGACCGACATGCCGTTGCTGGCCAGCACCGCCCCGCCGTCCGCGCTTAACACATGCCAGCGGTACAACTCGCCGCGAAAGCGATTGGCGACCCGCAGCGGCTCGATGGCCGAGATAAATCCAATGGCCGARAAACCCGGCATCAACAAGAGGTAGAAATCCTGGGACATGGAGCGCACTCGCTGAGCAGGTAACAAGAGGGCGGGCAGCGTAGGGATGTTGATACGCCAGTTGCACGCGGCATTCAAGAGCACAGGTCGCTGCAGTGCAAGAGCTGGTCGCCGCAGTGCGCTTTCACGGCCGCTTAGCTGCGTAACTTGGCATCACCGGCGCACAAAGACGACCGGACCCACAATAACGAAACTGCCGAGGAACCTGAGATGAAACGACTGATCAGCAGCTGTGTTCTTGCACTCAGTGGTACCGCTTTGCTGAGCGCCAGTGTCATGGCCGCCGAACCCGCCGCGTGCCAGAACGTGCGCATGGGTGTAGTGAACTGGACCGACGTGATCGCGACCAGTGCCATGACCCAGGTATTGCTCGATGGCCTCGGCTACAGCACCAAACAAACCAGCGCCTCCCAGCAAATCATCTTCGCCGGGATCCGCGACCAGCGTCTGGACCTGTTCCTCGGCTACTGGAACCCGCTGATGACCCAGACCATCACCCCGTTCGTCGACGCCAAACAAGTCAAGGTGCTTGAAGCACCAAGCCTGCAAGACGCCCGCGCGACCCTCGCCGTGCCGACCTACCTCGCGGACAAGGGCCTGAAAACCTTCGCTGACATCGCCAAATTCGAAAAAGAACTGGGCGGCAAGATCTACGGCATCGAGCCTGGCTCGGGCGCCAACACCCAGATCAAGGCGATGATCTCCAAAAACCAGTTCGGCCTCGGCAAGTTCCAGCTGGTCGAATCCAGCGAAGCCGGCATGCTCGCCGCCGTGGATCGCGCCGTACGTCGCAACGAAGCCGTGGTGTTCTTCGGCTGGGCGCCGCACCCGATGAACGTCAACGTGAAAATGACCTACCTCACCGGCAGTGAGAACGCCCTTGGGCCGGACGAAGGCAAGGCCACGGTATGGACCGTCACCGCGCCGACATACGCCGAGCAATGCCCGAACATCAGCCGTTTGCTGACCAACCTGACCTTCACCGCCGAAGACGAGAGCCGGATGATGCAGCCGCTGCTGGATCACAAGGACGCTTTCGAGTCGGCCAAACAATGGCTGAATGATCACCCGCAGGACAAAAAACGCTGGCTTGAAGGCGTCACCACCTTCGATGGCAAACCGGCCTCTGCAAACCTGAAACTGACCAGTAAATAAACCCGATTGAACCACCGACTCGCAGCCCTGATGGGCTGCGAACGGGATCACTACGCCTGGCCAAAACCAAAAACTCGCCTGTAAGGAACCGCCTCATGAACCACGACGTCATCATCACCTGCGCACTCACCGGTGCTGGCGACACGACCGCCAAGAGCCCACACGTGCCGGTCACCCCGAAACAAATCGCCGCTGCCGCCGTGGAAGCCGCCAAGGCCGGCGCCACCGTGGTTCACTGCCATGTACGCGACCCGCAAACCGGCAAGTTCAGCCGTGACGTGGCGCTGTACCGCGAAGTGATGGAGCGCATCCGCGAGGCGGACGTGGACATCATTGTCAACCTCACCGCCGGCATGGGCGGCGACCTGGAAATCGGTGCCGGCGAGAATCCGATGGAATTCGGCCCGAACACCGATCTGGTCGGCCCGCTGACCCGTCTGGCCCACGTCGAAGAACTGCTGCCGGAAATCTGTACCCTCGATTGCGGCACCCTGAACTTCGGCGACGGCGACACCATTTACGTGTCCACCCCGGCGCAACTGCGCGCTGGTGCCAAACGCATCCAGGAGCTGGGCGTTAAAGCCGAGCTGGAAATCTTCGACACCGGTCATCTGTGGTTCGCCAAGCAAATGATCAAGGAAGGCCTGCTCGACAACCCGTTGTTCCAGCTGTGCCTGGGTATCCCTTGGGGCGCGCCGGCGGACACCACCACCATGAAAGCCATGGTCGACAACCTGCCGGCCGATGCGGTCTGGGCCGGCTTCGGTATCGGTCGCATGCAGATGCCGATGGCAGCGCAAGCGGTGTTGCTCGGCGGCAACGTCCGAGTCGGACTGGAAGACAACCTGTGGCTGGACAAGGGCGTGCTGGCGACCAACGGCCAACTGGTCGAGCGCGCCGGCGAAATCCTCAGCCGCCTCGGCGCCCGCGTCCTGACCCCGGCTGAAGGCCGGGCAAAAATGGGCCTGACCAAGCGCGGTTAATTCAAAACAACTTTCCCCCTGTGGGAGCGAGCCTGCTCGCGATAGCGGTTTACCTGCCTCAATTGATGCATCGGATGTACCGACGCCATCGCGAGAAAGTTCGCTCCCACAGTTTTTTTTCCGAGCCAGATTCAGGAATCGACCATGAGCTTTATCACCGAAATCAAAACCTTTGCAGCGTTAGGCAGCGGTGTCATCGGCAGCGGCTGGGTATCCCGCGCCCTCGCCCATGGCCTGGATGTAGTGGCCTGGGACCCGGCACCCGGCGCTGAAGCCGCCCTGCGCAAACGCGTCGCCAATGCCTGGGGCGCGCTGGAGAAACAAGGCCTGGCGCCGGGTGCTTCGCAAGATCGCCTGCGCTTTGTCGCGACTATCGACGAGTGCGTGCGCGATGCCGATTTCATCCAGGAAAGCGCCCCGGAACGCCTGGAACTGAAACTGGACCTGCACAGCAAAATCAGCGCGGCAGCCAAACCCAATGCATTGATCGGTTCCAGCACCTCCGGTCTGTTGCCGAGCGAGTTCTACGAGAGCGCCACGCACCCGGAACGCTGCGTGGTCGGTCACCCGTTCAACCCGGTTTACCTGCTGCCGTTGGTGGAAGTGGTCGGCGGCAAAAACACCGCCCCTGAAGCGGTGCAAGCGGCGATGAAAGTCTATGAATCCCTGGGGATGCGCCCTCTGCATGTGCGCAAGGAAGTGCCGGGCTTCATCGCCGACCGTCTGCTCGAGGCGCTGTGGCGTGAGGCACTGCACCTGGTCAATGACGGTGTGGCGACCACCGGTGAAATCGACGATGCAATCCGCTTCGGCGCCGGTTTGCGCTGGTCGTTCATGGGTACGTTCCTGACCTACACCCTGGCCGGTGGCGATGCCGGCATGCGTCACTTCATGGCGCAGTTCGGCCCGGCGTTGCAGTTACCGTGGACCTACCTGCCGGCACCGGAGCTGACCGACAAGCTGATCGACGACGTGGTCGATGGCACCAGCGATCAACTGGGCAAACACAGCATTTCGGCGCTGGAGCGCTATCGTGATGACTGCCTGCTGGCGGTGCTGGAGGCGGTGAAGACCACCAAAGAGAAGCATGGGATGGCTTTCAGCGAGTAAGCCCAAGCTTTGGGGCCAGCAGCACTGGCCCGATCGCGAGCAAGCTCGCTCCCACAGGGGATCTGCTGAGTGACATAGATTGTATTCACACTGCAAATCACTGTGGGAGCGAGCTTGCTCGCGATAGCGGCAGTCCAGTCACCACACAAATTGGATCAGAAACCATGCCCACCCTCACCACCTACCAAACCACCATCATCCCAGACTGGGTCGACTACAACGGCCACCTGCGCGACGCCTTCTACCTGCTGATTTTCAGCTACGCCACCGACGCGCTGATGGATCGCCTGGGCCTGGACAGCAACAGCCGCGAAGCCAGCGGCAACTCGCTGTTCACCCTCGAACTGCACCTCAACTACCTGCACGAAGTGAAGCTCGACGCCCAAGTCGAAGTGCACACTCAAATCATTGCCCACGACAGCAAGCGCGTGCACCTCTATCACAGCCTGCATCTGGTCGGTGATGCCCAGGAACTCGCCGGCAACGAACAGATGCTGCTGCACGTGGATCTCGCCGGGCCGCGCTCGGCACCGTTCAGCGAACTGTCCTTGGGCCGACTGCAAGCCATTGTCGCCGAACAGGCGGACCTGCCAACGCCCGAGTACATTGGCCGAGTGATCGCATTACCCCCAAAAAAATAACAAGGAGATCGCCATGAACACCGCCGCAGCATTTGCCGACTTTCGTACCTATCCGTTGATCAGCGCGCTGACTGGCGTGCAGACCCTGGCGGACCGTGTTCTGGTGAATTGGGCCGACGATCGCGTCAGCCCTTTCCACCATCAATGGCTACGGGATAACTGCCCGTGCCCGCAGTGCGTCTACACCGTGACCCGCGAGCAAGTGCTGGAAATCGTCGATGTGGCTGAAGATCTGACACTTGAACAAGTGCACATCGACACCGAAGGTTGCCTGTCGGTTGACTGGCAGGACGGCCACAGCAGCCGCTTCGACCCCGGCTGGCTGCGCGCCCACGCCTATGACGACGAGTCCCGCGCCGAACGCCAGGCACGCAAGCCGAAAGCCAGGCTCTGGCACAGCGATTTGCAGTTGCCGGTGTTCGAGTATCAAGCGCTGATGAACGACACCGACGCCTTGTTACAATGGTTGTTGGCGGTTCGGGATTTCGGATTGACCCAGGTCCGTGGTGTACCCACCGAACCCGGCTCCCTGAAACTGATCGCCCAACGGATTTCCTTCATCCGCGAGAGCAATTTCGGCGTGCTGTTCAACGTGCAATCCAAGGCCGACGCCGACAGCAACGCCTACACCGCCTTCAACCTGCCGCTGCACAGCGATTTGCCAACCCGTGAGTTGCAACCGGGGCTGCAGTTCCTGCATTGCCTGGTCAATGACGCCGAGGGTGGCGAGAGCATTTTTGTCGATGGTTTTGCCATCGCCGACGCCTTGCGCCGGGAAGACCCCGAATCCTTCAAAAACCTCTGCGAAATCCCCGTGGAGTTTCGCAACAAGGACCGTCACAGCGACTACCGCTGCCTCGCGCCGATCATTGCCCTGGATGCGTTGGGGCAGGTGTCGGAAATCCGCATGGCGAACTTTCTGCGCGGACCGTTCGATGCGTCGGTGGAACAGATGCCCAGGCTCTATCGCGCCTACCGGCGCTTTATCGCGATGACCCGCGAGCCTCGGTTCAGGTTGATGCAGCGGCTCAATCCCGGGGAGTTGTGGTGCTTCGACAACCGCCGCACCCTGCATGCCCGCAACGCCTTCGACCCCGCCACCGGGGCGCGGCATTTCCAGGGTTGCTATGTGGACCGGGATGAGTTGTTGTCGCGCATCCTAGTGCTACAACGTTAAACCGCGTCATCGTTCATCGTCGGAACGCCGCCCGGAGCAAGCCCGCTCCCACAGGTTTGGCGTTGTTCGCCAAACCTGTGGCAACCCCGATCCTGTGGGAGCGTGGCTTGCCCGCGATGGCGTCCGGACAGACACCTCATATTTCCCTGATTCACAGACAAAAAAAACCCCGATCAAGCCGTGACAGGATCGAGGCAGAGGGTACTGTTGAGGAGCTGCCGTGCGAGGGTGACCAAACCTTCGTGAAGCGAGCTGAGTCCAGTGTGCCCACTACCCCGCGAGCCAGGTTAGCCGAAAACGACATGTTCATAACCAATTGAGCCATTGCGACAATTCGCCCTTGCCGACACCCGGCACCACCACCAGAATCGAACCACGACACCGTTCCCTGAAGAAGGATTGCGTCATGATGCACGCCGATTTGATAGACCAGGAAGACCTGTTGGGCCAGCTCAAGTCGTTGGGGTTCAACGTGCCCAGTGGCGCCACCGCCGAGCAGGCTTGCGAGTGCGTGGTAAGGGGCTTGGACGATGCGCGAGCGTATGAGCTTCGCAAGATGGTCAAGGAGATGTACACCAGCAGCGCGACGATCCTGCCGGCGGTGCGCCAGGCCATCGACAAACAATTGCTGCCGGCGTTGTCGGAGTACCAGCAAAGCCATCGCGGCTGATAGATCCAATCGCGAGCAAGCTCGCTCCCACAGGGCTTTGTGTCGAACACAACATTGATGTTCTGGCACAGAACCTGTGGGAGCGAGCTTGCTCGCGATGAAGGCGCTGCGGTCTAGAGCCTTACGCTGGCAAACGTCGACTCATTACGCGCCTGGCTCAGCGCCGACAACGGCCCGGACAACGGCGACAGCACCAGCGCTTGCGGCAGCGGCATCATCGCCACCTGCTGGGTAGTGTTGGACCCTACGCGCTCGTCTCGCGGTGGAATGCCGAAGTATTCGCGGTAGCACTTGGAGAAGTGCGGCGTGGACACGAAACCGCACACCGACGCCACTTCGATGATCGACATCGGCGTTTGCTTGAGCAATTGCCGCGCGCGGATCAGACGCAGCTTCAGGTAATAGCGCGACGGTGAGCAGTGCAGGTACTTCTGGAATAGCCGCTCCAGCTGACGTCGCGAAACGGCGACGTACACCGCCAGTTCGTCGAGGTCGATCGGCTCTTCGAGGTTGGCCTCCATCAGCGCCACGATTTCCTGCAATTTCGGCTGGTTGGTGCCGAGCATGTGCTTGAGTGGCACACGCTGGTGATCCTGCTCGTTGCGGATGCGCTCGTAGACGAACATTTCCGAAATGGCGGCCGACAGTTCACGCCCGTGATCGCGGCTGATCAAGTGCAGCATCATGTCCAGCGGCGCGGTGCCGCCCGAGCTGGTGAAACGGTTACGGTCGAGGGTGAACAAGCGGGTGCTCATCGCTACACGGGGGAAAGCTTCCTGCATCGCCGCCAGGCATTCCCAGTGCACGCTGCAATCAAAACCGTCGAGCAGGCCGGCGCAGGCCAGGGCCCAGCTGCCGGTGCACACCGCGCCGAGGCGGCGGGACTGGCGGGCCTGGCTTTGCAGCCACGACACGTGTTCGCGGGTAACCGTGCGCTGGATGCCGATGCCACCGCAAACAATCACGGTGTCCATTGGCGGGGCTTTGTGCATGGAGGCGTCGGGGGTGATCTGCAGGCCGTCACTGGCCCAGACCTGACCGCCATCGACAGTGAGGGTGGTCCAGCGATACAGCTCGCGACCGGACAATTGGTTGGCCATGCGCAGGGGTTCCACTGCGGAGGCCAGAGAAATCAGCGTGAAATTGTCCAGCAGCAGAAAGCCGATGGATTGAGGCGCACGGTTCTGGGGTTGGGCCCCGGAGTTGAACGTCGTCATCGCGGTATCTCCTCACACAAAGCGGGTGATGGCCTCAGGCGGAGGCTCTTTTTATGGCCATCGTTCTCGCGTGGGAGACGGGCTTTGTAATGACAGAGCAATTGCCATGCCTATTTTTGAATGCGCGTTCAATAACTCCTGAAAACGACGTCGGAATGTGTCTATATATGTCTTGCAGAGCAGGGGGATTTAAATGGCCATCAGGACTGGCAAGCACCCCGGCCCACAAGCTGTGAGCAATTCGGTAGCACTTGTGGGAACGGCGTTGCGCCGCGATGGAAAGGAGTGTCACCGCAGGCACGGGTGACGAGCGGTCGAAGGCTGCTTGGTGCCCGATCACTGGCAAGGCGATTTATCTGTTAGCGACGCGCTAAAAGGTGGCGCGTTTTCGAGCTGATGTTCACTTAGCGCGCAGTTTTGACTGGTCTGGCGCTATCGCGAGCAAGCTCGCTCCCACAGGGATCGAGGTGAACACAATTTTTGTGACCGACGCAAAACCTGTGGGAGCGAGCTTGCTCGCGATGAAGGCGACTCGGTCTCAGCACTCCACCGCACTAACCGCCAACCCACCCCGCGATGTCTCTTTATATTTGTCATGCATATCGGCACCGGTATCGCGCATGGTGCGGATCACCCGGTCCAGCGAGATAAAGTGCTGGCCATCGCCCCGTAATGCCATTTGCGCCGCATTGATCGCCTTCACTGCGGCAATCGCGTTGCGCTCGATGCATGGCACCTGGACCAGTCCACCCACCGGGTCGCAGGTCAGGCCGAGGTTGTGCTCCAGACCGATCTCCGCCGCGTTGCACAGTTGCTCTGGTGTGGCGCCAAGAATTTCCGCCAGCCCGGCCGCCGCCATGGCGCAGGCCGAACCGACTTCGCCCTGGCAGCCAACTTCGGCACCGGAGATCGAGGCGTTCTTCTTGCACAGGATTCCCACTGCCGCCGCACTGAGGAAGTAGTCAACGACATTGGCGTCGGTCACCGCTTCGCTGAACTTCATGAAGTAGTGCAGTACCGCCGGAATGATCCCCGCCGCGCCGTTGGTCGGTGCCGTGACCATGCGCCCGCCGGCAGCGTTTTCTTCGTTGACCGCCAGGGCGAACAGGTTGACCCACTCCATGGCGCTCAAGGTCGAGCCGATCACGTTGGGTTTGTTCAGCTCCTGCAGGCTGCGGTGCAGCTTGGCCGCACGACGGCGCACGTTCAGCCCGCCGGGCAGGATGCCTTCGTGCTTCAGGCCTTGCTCGACGCAATCCTGCATGGCGCGCCAGAGTTTCATCAGGCCGCTGCGGATTTCGTCCTCGCTGCGCCACACCCTCTCGTTAGCCATCATTAATTCAGCTACGCGCAGCTTGTGCTTTTTACACAGTTCCAGCAGCTCGGCGGCACTGGAAAAGTCATAAGGCAATACGGTGCGGTCAAGATCGACGACACCGCTGGAGGCCTGAGCCTCATCGACGACAAAACCGCCGCCAACCGAATAGTAGGTGTCGCGATGCAACTCGCCGTCATCACCCTCGACTATCAAGGTCATGGCGTTGGGATGGAATGGCAGGTTCTCGTCGATCAGGCGCATGTCCCGGGCCCAGATGAAGGGCACCGGCAAGCGATTGTCGAGCAGCAGCGTATCGCTCTCGCGCAGGGTGGCGATGCGGATGCCGATTTGCGACGGATCGATCGCATCCGGCCACTCGCCCATCAGGCCCATGATCACGGCATTGTCGCTGCCGTGGCCGATACCGGTGGCCGACAACGAGCCGAACAGCTCGACTTCGACGCGCCGCACCTGCTCAAGCAGCCCGCGCTCGCGCAAGCCCTGCACAAACAACGCCGCCGCCCGCATGGGACCCACGGTATGTGAACTGGAAGGGCCAATGCCGATTTTGAACAGGTCGAAAACACTGATAGCCATTACTGCAGAACTCCTGGATGGGCCCACTGCGCACGCAAAAGCGCACGGTGACGGAGCTGCTACGCTCAAGCTGCAATCCGCCGGGATGACCGCATCATCAAGCTTTTATCCAGTTGTTCGACGTCTCTAACCGACGCACTCATGCCCACCAGCGCCGCGTGTCTTTTACGCTGTGTTTTCGCCGTTTTTTTGCGGTTCAGAGGGGGAAATCGGGCTGAAAAAATCTGTAAACGACGTCACCGACACTGGATGCGACCATCCCTGTACTGGATACGACKCACCCTGTAGGCGTCAGATTTTCACTGGTACATGATCATATCGACTCGATTGCAAGGCGACGTGGTAGAGCTGTCTCCAGAACGCCATCCAACCGCAACCTATAAGTGCGGTGGTCCAGTCGGAACACTGCCAAAAAAAACACCAAGGAGTCCATCCATGAAAGGTTCCCCGTCGTTGTTGTTGGCCGCCATGCTTAGTCTGCCGGTTCTGGCGCAAGCCGCAGAACCGGCGCAGTGCAGCACCGTAAACTTCTCCGATGTCGGCTGGACCGACATCACCGCGACCACCGCGACTACCAGCGTCGTGCTCAACGCCCTCGGCTACAAGACCAAGACCACCATGATTTCCGTGCCCGTGACCTACAAGTCCCTGGCCGACGGCAAGAACATGGACGTGTTCCTGGGCAACTGGATGCCGACCATGGAAAACGACATCAAGGCCTACCGCGATGCCGGCACCGTGGAAACCCTGCGCACCAACCTCAAGGGCGCCAAGTACACCCTCGCCGTCCCTCAGGCGCTGTACGACAAGGGCCTGCATGACTTCGCCGACATCGCCAAATTCAAGAAGGAGCTCGACGGTAAGATCTACGGCATCGAGCCTGGCAACGACGGCAATCGTCTGATCCAGAGCATGATCGACAAAGATGCCTTCGGCTTGAAGGCCGCCGGTTTCAAAGTCGTCGAATCCTCCGAAGCCGGCATGCTGTCGCAGGTCGACCGCGCGCAGAAACGCGACACCGCCGTGGTGTTCCTCGGCTGGGCGCCGCACCCGATGAACAAGCGCTTCAAGATTCAATACCTGACCGGTGGTGATGACTTCTTCGGCCCGGACTTCGGTGCCGCCACCGTAGCGACCAACACCCGCAAGGGTTACGCGCAGGAGTGCGGCAACGTTGGTCAGCTGCTGAAGAACCTGGAGTTCACCGTCGACATGGAAAGTGAACTGATGGGCAACATCCTGGACGACAAGATGAAGCCTGACGCGGCCGCCAAGGCCTGGCTGAAAAAGAATCCACAGGTGCTCGATACCTGGCTCGCTGGCGTGACCACCATTGACGGTAAACCTGGCCTGGAGGCCGTGAAAGCCAAACTGCAGTAATCGCTTATGCCGGGCAGGTTCGCCTGCCCGGGCTGTTTATTTCCTTGCATGCGGACGTTCACTACCATGCTGATTGATCAGAAAATACCCCTAGGCCAGTACATCGCGAGCTTCGTTGAATGGTTGACGCAACACGGCGCCAGCACCTTCGACGCCATCGCCGTGACACTGGAAACGATGATCCACGGCGTGACGTTTGCGCTGACCTGGTTCAACCCGCTGGCACTGATCGGCCTGATCGCACTACTGGCACACTTCATTCAACGCAAATGGGGCCTGACCGCGTTTGTCATTGCCTCCTTCCTGCTGATCCTCAATCTGGGGTACTGGCAGGAAACCATGGAAACCCTCGCCCAGGTGCTGTTCGCTACCCTGGTCTGTGTGGTCATCGGTGTGCCGCTGGGCATCGTCGCCGCGCACAAGCCGATGTTCTATACTTTAATGCGTCCGGTACTCGATCTGATGCAGACCGTACCGACCTTCGTGTACCTCATTCCTACCCTCACCCTCTTCGGGCTGGGTGTGGTCCCGGGCCTGATCTCCACGGTGGTGTTCGCGATTGCCGCGCCCATCCGCCTGACTTACCTGGGTATCCGCGATGTACCGGAAGAATTGATGGACGCCGGCAAGGCCTTTGGCTGCTCGCGACGTCAGCTGCTCTCGCGAATCGAACTGCCCCACGCCATGCCAAGCATCGCGGCAGGCATCACCCAGTGCATCATGCTGTCCCTTTCGATGGTGGTGATCGCGGCACTGGTGGGCGCCGATGGCCTGGGCAAACCGGTGGTCAACGCACTGAACACTGCTGATATCGCCCTGGGCTTCGAAGCTGGCCTGGCGATCGTACTGCTGGCGATCATGCTCGACCGTATCTGCAAACAACCCGACGCCAAAGTAGGGGGTGACGCATGAGCATTATTCGCTTCGAGAACGTTGACGTTATCTTCTCCAAGGATCCACGCGAGGCGCTCAAGCTGCTGGATCAAGGCATGACCCGTAACGAGATCCTGAAAAAGACCGGGCAGATCGTGGGGGTCGAAAAGGCCAGCCTGGATATCGAAAAAGGTGAAATCTGCGTACTGATGGGCCTGTCCGGCTCCGGCAAGTCCAGCCTGCTGCGCTGCATCAACGGCCTCAACACTGTCAGCCGTGGCAAGTTGTTCGTCGAGCACGAAGGCAAGCAGATCGACATCGCTTCCTGCAGCCCCGCCGAACTGAAAATGATGCGCACCAAGCGCATTGCGATGGTGTTCCAGAAGTTCGCCCTGATGCCTTGGCTGACCGTTCGCGAAAACATCAGCTTCGGCCTGGAAATGCAGGGTCGTCCCGAGAAAGAACGACGCAAACTGGTGGACGAAAAGCTTGAGCTGGTGGGCCTGGCCCAGTGGCGCAACAAGAAACCCGATGAGCTGTCCGGTGGTATGCAGCAACGCGTGGGCCTGGCCCGTGCCCTGGCGATGGACGCCGACATTCTGCTGATGGACGAACCGTTCTCGGCACTCGACCCGCTGATCCGCCAGGGCCTGCAAGACGAACTGCTGGAACTGCAACGCAAGCTGCACAAGACCATCGTCTTCGTGAGCCACGACCTTGATGAAGCGCTGAAACTCGGCAGCCGTATCGCGATCATGAAAGACGGCCGGATCATCCAGTACAGCAAGCCGGAAGAAATCGTCCTCAACCCCGCGGACGACTACGTGCGGACCTTCGTGGCTCACACCAACCCGCTGAACGTACTGTGCGGTCGCAGCCTGATGCGTACCCTGGACAACTGCAAACGCATCAACGGTTCGGTATGCCTCGATCCGGGCGGCGATTCGTGGCTGGACCTGGCCGAAGGCAACACTATCAAGGGCGCTCGCCAGAACGGGTCTGCGCTGGACTTGCAGAACTGGGTACCGGGTCAGGCCGTTGAAGGCCTGGGTCGTCGACCAACCCTGGTGGACTCGAACATCGGCATGCGCGATGCGTTGCAGATTCGTTATCAGACCGGCAACAAGCTGGTGCTGCACGACAACAACAAGGTGGTGGGGATTCTCGGCGACAGCGAGCTGTATCACGCGCTGCTCGGCAAGAACCTGGGGTAAGGCAACAGAAACGAAAACGCCGCGAGAGATCGCGGCGTTTTTGTTTATGGGATATCGGGTAATGCAGCTTTGATGCTGATGGCCCCTTCGCGAGCAGGCTCGCTCTCACATGGACGGAGAACGACCTGTGGGAGCGAGCTTGCTCGCGATAGCGGAGGGACAGTCAACACTCATGTTGAATGTTAAGCCCTCATCGCGAGCAAGCTCGCTCCCACAGGGGTTGCGGTGCATTCACTGCACCGCAGCTCCTCACAACTTAGCTATAAACCCGGCCAAGGAGCTGCCGATGGCTTTCAAACTGATCGAGCACGTCACGGGTGATCTGATCCTGAGTGAAGCCCATCAAGTCGTAGTCCTGGCTGCCGTTGTGCAGGTACACCTCGGCACGGTAGTAACGCTGACGCGCCTCGTCGGACTGAGCCGATTCGGTCGGTGTGGCCAGGTAACCGTCCAGGCTGACTTCGTAGACGAAAGGATTGCCCTCTTCCATCTCGACTCGCACGCCCATGCAGCGCTTGGACTTGCCCAGCAGCGTCTGCACTTGCAGACCTTGAGCACGCATTTGCACCGTCGCATCTTCCAGCGCCGGGCTGACGTGCTTGTCCATGAAACGCTGAACGACCGACTGGCTCGGTTGCAGGTCCAATTGGGTCAAGCGCTCGCTGAAACCACGGCGACCGCGTGCCGCCAGCTCCGCTTGCTCCTGTTCGATCTGCACGTCCTGGCGCATGGCCTTGTGCAAGCCAAACATGAAGAACACCAGCACCACCGAGAACGGCAGGCCGGCCAGCACCACCATGGTTTGCATGGCTTCGAAGTTGCCGGCGAACAGCAGGCCGATGGTCACCAGGGTGATCACCGCCGACCAGAAGATCCGCAGCCAGTGCGGCGCGTCTTCATCGACGGTGCCTCCCTTGCAAGACAGATTGGCCATCATCACCGCGCCGGAGTCCGCCGGGGTCAGGAACAGCACGAAACCGACAAAGATCGACACGCCGATCACAACCTTCGACGCCGGGTAATGCTCAAGCAACTGGTAGATCGCCATGGACGGCTGTTCCAGCGCCGTCTTCCCGAGTTCTACCGCCCCGTGGTTCATCACCAGGTCCAGGGCCGAGTTACCGAAGATCGACAGCCACGCCAGGGTGAAGCCCAGCGGAATCAGCAGCACGCCGGCGACCAGTTCGCGCACCGTGCGACCACGGGAAATACGCGCGATGAACATGCCCACGAATGGCGCCCAGGAAATCCACCAGGCCCAGTAGAACAGGGTCCACAGGCCCAGCCAGCGGTCGGACTTCTCACTGTCGCCTTCGTAGACATAGAGGTCGAAAGTCTTCAGCACCACGCCGTTCAGGTAGTCACCGACGTTCTGCACGAAGCCGTTGAGCAGGTGCAGGGTCGGGCCAAACAACAGGACGAAAATCAGCAGGCCGCTGAACAGCACGATGTTCAGGTTGGACAGACGACGGATGCCGTTTTCCACGCCAGACACGGCAGCGATGGTTGCCACGGTGCTCATCACGATGATCACGATCAGCAGGTTGGTGTTGTTGTGCTCCATGCCGAACAGGTTTTCCAGCCCCGACGACACTTGCAGCGAACCAATCCCCAGGTTGGTCACCAGACCCAGCAGGGTCACGAACATGCCAAAGCCGTCCACCGCATGCCCGGCCGCGCCCTTGACCCAACGCTCGCCCACCAGCGGATACAACGCCGAACGCAACGCCAGCGGTTGGTTATGACGGTAAGCAAAGTAGGCAACGGCCAGACCGACCAGCGCGTAAATCGCCCAGCCGTGCAGTCCCCAGTGCAGGAACGTCAGCTGAACCGCCTGACGGGCGGCAAGGTTGCTACCGGCCACGCCTTCCGGCGGATTGAAGTAGTGGTCCAGCGGCTCCGACGCGCCGAAGTACAGCAGCGAGATGCCGATACCCGACGAGAACAGCATCCCCGCCCAGGCACCGTAGCTGAAGTCCGGGGTGTCGTCCTTGCTGCCGAGCTTGAGTTTGCCGTAGGACGAAAACGCCAGGCCGACGACAAAAATCAGGTAGGCGGCAATCACCACCATGTAGTACCAGCCGAAGCTGCGGGACAACCAGGCTTGCGCCGTACCCAGCATTCTGCCGGCCTCTTGCGGGGCGATGATCAGAATGGCGGTCAACAACAGAATCAACGCGGTAGAGGTGTAGAACACCCAACCGTTGACCGTCACCTTCTCGGGTGGGGTCTTTATTAGCGAGGCAGAACTCATGGCACAGATGCTCCGGGCAGTGCGAGAGAAGAACGCAAGGCAAACGAGTTACCCGACCAATCGGTTAGTGGGCAGCCGACCGGCGGGTGATATAAAGACAGCCCGAAAAAAGCCCGAAACCCCTGGAGCGCCGCAGCGCGTAGGTTTCGAGCAGTTTCGGAAGTCGTTTTTTCCGCCGCTACATGTAGGAAAAATCTGTAGGCAGCGACGATTTGTCGCAGATCTTATTCTTTGTTGATTGAACGTTCAATCAAAACAAAATAGACTGGCCCTCAACCCGGTAGCCGTTTGACGTCTGCCGGAAGGCCTAAGGAGATGTGCAAGATGCCCAAGGTCGGTATGCAACCCATCCGCCGCCAGCAATTGATCGAAGCCACTTTGCAGGCCGTCGATCAGGTCGGAATGGGGGACGCCAGCATTGCGCTGATCGCCCGTTTGGCCGGTGTCTCGAACGGCATCATCAGTCACTACTTTCAGGACAAGAACGGCCTGATTGCCGCCACCATGGGGTACCTGATGACGGTCCTGAGCGAGAACGTCACCCTGCGTCGTCAGGCGCTGACAGATGACAGCCCCCGGGCGCATCTGCAGGTGATCATCGAAGGCAACTTCGACGCCAGCCAGGTCAATGGCCCGGCAATGAAAACCTGGCTGGCCTTCTGGGCCACCAGCATGCACCAGCCGTCTTTGCACAGGTTGCAGCGGATCAACGATCACCGTCTGTATTCCAACCTGTGCTGCCAGTTCCGCCGCGTGCTGCCGCTCAATGATGCGCGCAGTGCCGCCCGAGGCCTGGCAGCGTTGATCGACGGATTGTGGTTGCGCGGCGCGCTGTCGGGAGATGCTTTCGACACCGAGCAGGCGCAACGGATCGCTTACGAATACATGGATACCCAACTGGCCAAGCGGGTGAGTTAGAGCACACATAAACGCTCAACCACCGGACCGTGCCAACCACTTAATGCTCTTGCGAGGACTTTATGGCCCGTTTCGAACTGCAAAAACTCTACATCGATGGCGCTTACAGTGACGCCAGCAGCGACGCCACTTTCGAAGCCATCAACCCGGCTAACGGCGAAGTCCTCGCAAAAGTACAACGTGCGACCAAGGAAGACGTCGAGCGCGCTGTGGTCAGCGCCGAAAAGGGCCAGAAAATCTGGGCCGCGATGACCGCCATGGAGCGTTCGCGCATCCTGCGTCGCGCCGTGGAAATCCTGCGCGAGCGCAACGATGAGCTGGCCGCCCTGGAAACCCTGGACACCGGCAAGGCCTACTCCGAAACCCGCTACGTCGACATCGTCACCGGCGCTGACGTGCTGGAGTACTACGCAGGCCTGGTGCCGGCCATCGAAGGCGAGCAGATTCCGCTGCGCACCACTTCGTTCGTCTACACCCGTCGCGAGCCGCTGGGCATCGTTGCCGGTATCGGCGCGTGGAACTACCCGATCCAGATCGCCCTGTGGAAATCCGCACCCGCCCTGGCCGCCGGTAACGCGATGATCTTCAAACCAAGTGAAGTCACCTCGCTGACCACCCTGAAACTGGCCGAGATCTACACCGAGGCTGGCGTGCCAAACGGCGTGTTCAACGTCCTGACCGGCAGCGGCCGCGAAGTCGGCACCTGGCTGACCGAGCACCCGCGCATCGAGAAAGTCTCGTTCACCGGCGGCACCGACACCGGCAAGAAAGTCATGGCCAGCGCTTCGGCTTCGTCGCTCAAGGACGTGACCATGGAACTGGGCGGCAAGTCGCCGCTGATCATTTGCGACGACGCCGACCTCGATCGCGCCGCCGACACCGCGATGATGGCCAACTTCTACAGCTCCGGCCAGGTCTGCACCAACGGCACTCGCGTGTTCGTACCGGCCCATCTGAAAGCCGCTTTCGAAGCCAAGATCGTTGAGCGCGTTGCGCGCATCCGCGTCGGCAACCCGCAAGACGAGAACACCAACTTCGGCCCGCTGGTCAGCTTCGCCCACATGGAAAGCGTGCTGGGCTACATCGCCAAGGGCAAGGAAGAAGGCGCCCGCGTCCTGTGCGGCGGTGAGCGTCTGACCGACGGCGAATTCGCCAAAGGCGCGTTCGTGGCCCCGACCGTGTTCACCGACTGCACCGACGACATGACCATCGTCCGTGAAGAAATCTTTGGCCCGGTGATGGCGATCCTCACCTACGAAACCGAAGAAGAAGTGATCCGTCGCGCCAACGACACCGACTTCGGCCTGGCCGCCGGTATCGTCACCAAGGACCTGAACCGCGCCCACCGCGTGATCCATCAGCTGGAAGCCGGTATCTGCTGGATCAACGCCTGGGGCGAGTCCGACGCGAAGATGCCGGTCGGCGGCTACAAGCAGTCGGGTGTCGGCCGTGAGAACGGCATCAGCTCGCTGAACAACTTCACCCGCATCAAATCGGTACAGGTCGAGCTGGGCGATTACGTCTCGGTGTTCTAAGGCGCCTTTTCGCGTCGCCTGCGAGGCCGTCATCGCGAGCAAGCTCGCTCCCACATTGGAATGCGTACTCCTGTGGGAGCGAGCTTGCTCGCGATTCGAGTGCGCAGCACTCGCCAGGCCTGACCTGAACCAACTTCAAAGAGGGTGCATTCAATGTCCCAAGAATTCGACTACATCATCATCGGTGCCGGCTCGGCCGGTAACACCCTGGCGACCCGTCTGACCGAAGACGCAGGCGTCACCGTCCTGCTGCTCGAAGCGGGCGGCCCGGATTACCGTCTGGATTTCCGCACGCAAATGCCGGCCGCTTTGGCGTTCCCGCTACAAGGCCGTCGCTACAACTGGGCCTACGAAACCGATCCTGAGCCACACATGGACGGCCGTCGCATGGAATGCGGTCGCGGCAAGGGCCTGGGCGGTTCTTCGCTGATCAACGGCATGTGCTACATCCGCGGCAACGCCATGGACTACGACGGCTGGGCAAAACTGCCAGGCCTGGAAGACTGGTCGTACCTCGATTGCCTGCCGTATTTCCGCAAGGCCGAAACCCGCGACATCGGCCCGAACGACTACCACGGTGGCGACGGCCCGGTCAGCGTGACCACGCCGAAAGCCGGCAACAACCCGCTGTTCCACGCCATGGTTGAAGCGGGCGTGCAGGCCGGTTACCCGCGTACCGAAGACCTCAACGGCTACCAGCAGGAAGGCTTCGGCCCGATGGACCGCACCGTGACGCCCAAGGGTCGTCGTGCCTCCACCGCCCGTGGTTACCTGGACGTCGCCAAGAAGCGTTCG
Source organism: Pseudomonas sp. P5_B3 (assembly GCF_056400405.1). Classification (NCBI taxonomy): domain Bacteria; kingdom Pseudomonadati; phylum Pseudomonadota; class Gammaproteobacteria; order Pseudomonadales; family Pseudomonadaceae; genus Pseudomonas; species Pseudomonas sp. P5_B3. The sequence goes on from NZ_JBFULI010000040.1 coordinate 38,286, forward strand.
ACCCTGACCATCGTCACTCATGCCCTGACCGACAAGATCCTGTTCGAAGGCAAGCGTGCGGTCGGCGTGCGTTACCTGGTCGGTGCGGCCGAAGAGCGTGTTGAAGTCAAAGCCCGCAAGGAAGTGCTGCTGTGCTCCGGCGCCATCGCTTCGCCGCAGATCCTGCAACGCTCCGGCGTCGGCCCGGCCGAACTGCTGAACAAGCTCGACATTCCGGTGGTCCACGACCTGCCGGGCGTTGGTGAAAACCTGCAGGATCACCTTGAGCTGTACCTGCAATACGCTTGCACCCAACCGGTCTCGTTGTACCCGTCGCTGCTCTTGCACAACCAGCCGGCCATCGGTGCCGAATGGCTGTTCAACGGCACCGGCATCGGCGCCAGCAACCAGTTCGAAGCCGGCGGTTTCATTCGCACCCGTCCGGAATTCGAATGGCCGAACATCCAGTACCACTTCCTGCCGGTAGCGATTAACTACAACGGCAGTAACGGTGTGAAAGAACACGGCTTCCAGGCGCACATGGGCTCCATGCGTTCGCCAAGCCGTGGTCGCATCCAGGCCAAGTCCAAGGACCCGCGCCAGCACCCGAGCATCCTGTTCAACTACATGGCCACCGAGCAGGACTGGCAGGAATTCCGCGACGGCATCCGCCTGACCCGTGAAATCATGCAACAGCCAGCGCTGGATGCCTTCCGCGGTCGTGAGATCAGCCCGGGCATCGAGGTGCAAACCGACGAGCAACTGGACAAGTTCATCCGCGAACACGCCGAAACCGCGTTCCACCCGTCCTGCTCGTGCAAGATGGGCACCGACGAGATGGCCGTGGTCGATGGCGAAGGTCGCGTGCATGGCATGCAGGGTCTGCGTGTGGTCGATGCCTCGATCATGCCGATCATCACCACCGGCAATCTCAACGCACCAACGATCATGATGGCCGAGAAAATCGCCGACAAGATCCGTGGCCGCAAGCCGTTGCCGCGCAGCTCCGCCACTTACTATGTGGCGGGTGAAGCGCCGGTGAAGGGCAAGCCGATGCGGGAATTGAGCCAGATCGCTTAAGGCACTGCACCGCGTCACGGCCAATCGCGAGCAGGCTCGCTCCTACAGGTTTCAGGTTGGATTGCAGATTTGTGATCCACCCTCAACCACTGTAGGAGCGAGCCTGCTCGCGATGAGGCCCTGACAACCTGCACACATCTTCCGGACAAACCCAGCAATCCCTCTCTCCACAGATCCAAACTTGATCCTCCCCCCGCGCAAGCCTAATCTAGCGCCACGCAATCGTTTCACCCCTCCCTTCGCAACACCGCGCCATCGCCACTCCATACCCAGGAGGTTCACGAATGTTCGATTTCCATCCCCAGCTCAAGCAGCGCTTCGCTGCCTTGCGCACGGGTGCCGAATTCTTTTCCCTGCGTTATGTGCGCGAATCCGGGCAGTACCTGTCGGTGCGCAAGAACGTCGCCGAACCGCCAAGCCTGAGCCGTGACGAAGGGGCGATGCTGACCGTGCGGGTCAATGGCGTCGAGGCCTATGCGGCCACCAACGACCTGTCGCAACAGGGCCTGCAAGCTGCCCTCGAACGCGCCGAACTCCAGGCCCGCCGACTCAAGCCCCACGCCTTGCTGGACCTGCGCGAGCAGGCTGTTTCCAGCGACCGCGCCGATTACTTTTCGCCCAACCTCGACCAGGCCTTCCCGCCCCTGAGCGACTGCTACCAACTGCTTGGCACCGAGTCGGCCGCCGTACCCAAGGACGAGCGCCTGGTGAATTGGCAGGTCAGCCTCGGCATGACCCACGTCGAGCAGATTTACCTCAACAGCGCCGGTGCCGAACTGCGCCAGGCCCAACGCTTTGTCTACCCTGGCCTGGACGTCACGGCCTACGACGGCAACGACAGCCAGACCCGTAGCCTGGGCCGCGAGAACTTCGGCCAGCAAGGCGCGGCGGACGTCATCAGCCGCTGCGGCCTGATCGGTGCCGGTGCCCAGGTGGCCGATCAGGCCCTGCAATTGCTCCTGGCGCCGAACACCCCGCAAGGCAAGCGCGACCTGCTGCTGATGCCCGACCAGATGATGCTGCAAATCCACGAATCCATCGGCCACCCGCTGGAACTGGACCGCATCCTCGGCGACGAGCGCAATTACGCTGGCACCAGTTTCGTCAAAGCCTGCGATTTCGGCCGCCTGCAATACGGTTCCGGCCTGCTCAACGTGACCTTCGACCCGGACATTCCCGAGGAACTCGCCAGCTACGGCCATGACGACGACGGCACGCCCGCCAGCAAACAGTTCCTGATCCGTGAAGGCCTGTTGCTGCGCCCGCTGGGTGGTGCGTTGTCGCAATTCCGTGCCGGCATGGACGGCGTCGCCAACAGCCGTGCGTGCGGCTGGAACCGCCCGCCCATCGACCGCATGGCCAACCTCAACATCGAGCCAGGCGATCAGTCCATCGAGCAGTTGATCGGCGGTATCGAACACGGCGTGCTGATGTCGACCAACCGCTCATGGTCGATCGACGATGCGCGCAACAAATTCCAGTTCGGCTGCGAATGGGGCCAACTGATCGAAAACGGCGAACTCAAGGACGTGGTGAAGAATCCCAATTACAGGGGCATCTCCGCGCAATTCTGGAAGAGCCTCAGCGCCGTCGGCGATGCCAGTACCTTCAAGGTCCTCGGCACACCGAACTGCGGCAAGGGCGAACCGAACCAGGTGATCCGCGTCGGCCACGCATCACCGGCCTGTGTGTTCAGCAACGTTGATGTATTCGGAGGAGACGCCTGATGAATCCTTCAAACAGCCAGTCCGCGTCGTTCAAGGCGCTGGTCAACAGCCTGCGTGCAGCCCTGCGCGAGCCCGAGCAGTTCACCCTCAGCTACGCCGCCGAATCGTCGGCCTTCGTGCGTTTCAACCACGCCAAGGTGCGTCAGGCCGGTCAGGTGCAGCAGGCGAGTATCGGCCTGAAGCTGATCAACGAAGGCCGCCATGCCGACCTGCACATCACCCTGGCCGGCGATCCGCAGGTGGATGCACAGCGCCTGAACGAAGGCCTGCAACAGTTGCGTGAAACCCTGCCACTGCTGCCTGCGGACCCGTACTTGCTGCTCAACCACAACGGCTGGCAGAGCAACAACGTGCAGTCGCACCCGCTGCCGGACACCGAGCAGGTAGTCGCGCAAATCACCCAGGCCGCCGAAGGCCTGGATCTGGTCGGATTCTATGCTGCAGGGCCTATCAGTCGTGGCTTTGCCAGTTCTTCGGGCGCCTTCGGCTGGCATCAGGCCAACAGTTTCAATTTCGACTTCAGCCTGTTCCACGAGAATGGCCAGGCCGTGAAAGCCAGCTACGCCGGGCACGACTGGAGCAGCGAAGGCTTTGCCAAACGCTTCCAGCAAGCCCGCGAACAGCTTGAGTTTCTGGGCCGGCCACTGCGCACCTTGGCGCCCGGCCAGTACCGCGCCTACCTGGCACCGGCGGCGCTGGAAGAAATCATGGGCATGCTGTGCTGGGGTGGTTTCTCGGCACAGTCGATTGCCAGCAAAAGCAGCCCGCTGCAAAAGCTCTACGGGGGTGACAGCGCCTTCAGCCCGCTGGTCTCGCTGGATGAAAAAGTCAGCGGCTCGCTGAGCCCGGCGTTTTCCGATGAGGGTTATCCGCGCAGCGACCTGGAGTTGATCGTCGACGGCAAGGCCCGGGCGCAACTGGTCGGCTCGCGCAGCGCCGCTGAATACGGTTTGACTGCCAATGGCGCCAGCGGCGGTGAATCACCGAGCGCACTGAACATGAAAGCCGGGACATTGCCTGACGCGGACATCCTCAAGCAATTGGGCACGGGGCTGTACATCAGCAACCTGTGGTACCTGAACTTCTCTGATCAACCGGCCGCACGCCTGACCGGCATGACCCGGTTTGCCACGTTCTGGGTCGAGAACGGCGAAATTCAGGCACCAGTCAGCACCATGCGTTTTGATGACAGCGCCTTCAGCCTGCTCGGTTCGCAACTGGAAGCGTTGACCGAGGAGCGGGAGTTGTTGCTGTCGGCCAGTACCTACAGCCAGCGGGCGACGGCTTCGGCGTTGTTGCCGGGGGCGCTGGTCAGCCGATTGACCCTGACCCTGTAGACACATACCCCTGTAGGAGCGAGCTTGCTCGCGATGGTCGTGAACGATGACGCGTGCTGTCTGGAAAAATGCATCGCCTTCACATTCATCGCGAGCAAGCTCGCTCCTACAGGAATGGAGTAAAGCTCACACTGACAAGAGGCCCCATGCCCAACCGCCCACCTCTCGACGCTGTCACCGCCCGCTGGGTGCCGTGGGTCGTCGCCATTGCCTTCTTCATGCAGTCCCTCGACGGGACGATTCTCAACACCGCCCTGCCGGCCATGGCCCGCGACTTGGCCGAAGACCCATTGCGCATGCAGGGTGTGATCATCGCCTACATGCTCACGGTCGCGTTGCTGATTCCCGCGTCCGGCTGGATCGCCGATCGCTTCGGCACCCGAAAGATCTTCTTCAGCGCCATTCTGTTGTTCAGCTTCGGCTCGTTGCTCTGCGCATTGTCGAGCAGCCTGACCATGTTGATCGGCGCCCGGGTGATCCAGGGCCTGGGTGGCGCACTGATGTTGCCGGTCGGGCGGCTGGTGGTGTTGCGCGCCTATCCGCGTTCGGAACTGGTGCGGATCATGGGCTTCATCACCATTCCCGGGCTGCTCGGCCCCTTGATCGGCCCGACCATGGGCGGCTGGATGGTGCAATACCTGACCTGGCACTGGATCTTCCTGATCAACCTGCCCGTCGGTGTCGTCGGTTGCTACGCCGTGTGGAAATTCATCCCCGACCTTCGTGGCACCGAGCGCACCCGTTTCGATAGCCTGGGTTTCGTGCTGTTCGGCGCGGCGATGATTCTGATCACAATTGCCATGGAAGGCCTGGGCGAACTGCACCTGCCGCATTTGCGGGTGATGTTGCTGCTGTTCGGCGGCATGGCTTGCCTCGCCGCGTATTGGTTGCGCGCCGGGCATATCGAAAACCCGTTGTTCGCGCCGTCGCTGTTCAAGACCCGGACCTTTGCCGTGGGCATTCTCGGCAACCTGTTCGCCCGTCTCGGCAGCGGCGCCCTGCCCTTTCTGGTGCCATTGCTGTTGCAAGTGGCGCTGGGCTATTCGCCGTCCCAGGCCGGGATGAGCATGCTGCCGCTGGCGGCGGCGGCGATGATCGCCAAGTGGGTCGCGCGGCCGCTGATCGAGCGTTTGGGTTATCGCATCGTGCTCACCGGCAACACCCTGGCGCTGGGGATCATGCTGGCGAGCATGGGCCTGGTCAGCGAGCAAACACCGTACTGGCTGCTGCTGTGCATGTTGGCGATCCTTGGTGCGATCAACTCCTTGCAGTTCACCGCGATGAACACCGTGACCCTGATCGACCTCGACGATGCCAGCGCCAGCAGCGGCAACAGCCTGCTGTCGGTGGTCGCGCAGTTGTCCCTGAGCCTGGGGGTTGCGTGTGCGGGTGCGCTGCTCGGTGGCTTTACGGCGGAGATTGGCAATGACGGCGTGGACACGGTTTTGGGCGCCTTTCAACTAACGTTCGTGACGGTTGGAATCATGGCAATGCTCGCCGCAACCATCTTCTCCCAGCTCTCGAAGCAAGACGGACGGCGTGTCAAACGTCCGGAACAGCACATCGAACCTTAGGGCGAATGGCCATCGGACTGGTACACTGCGCGACATTTTGTTTTGCAGGCCAGTCCCGTGACCACCATCGCCACCGAATTTAATACTTTGCCGCTGTCCGCCGCCATGCTGGCTAACCTCGACTCCCTCGGTTATGCCCAGATGACGCCGATCCAGGCGCAAAGCTTGCCGGTGATCCTCAAGGGGATGGACCTGATCGCCCAGGCCAAGACCGGCAGCGGCAAGACCGCCGCGTTCGGCATCGGCCTGCTGAACCCGATCAATCCGCGCTACTTCGGTTGCCAGGCGCTGATCCTGTGCCCGACCCGCGAGCTGGCCGATCAGGTCGCCAAGGAAATCCGTCGCCTGGCCCGTGCCGAAGACAACATCAAGGTCCTGACCCTGTGCGGCGGTGTGTCCCTCGGCCCGCAGATCGCTTCGCTGGAACATGGCGCGCATATCATCGTCGGCACCCCGGGCCGTATTCAGCAGCACCTGCGCAAGGGCTCGCTGGTGCTCCACGGCCTGAACACCCTGATCCTCGACGAAGCCGACCGCATGCTCGACATGGGTTTCTACGACTCCATCGAAGAAATCATCATGCAGGCCCCGGAGCGTCGCCAGACCCTGCTGTTCTCCGCCACCTACCCGGTAGGCATCAAGCAGTTGGCCTCGAAGTTCATGCGCAATCCGCAGCAAGTGAAAGCCGAAGCTTTCCACGACGACACGCAGATCGAGCAGCGCTTCTACGAGATTTCCCCGGATGACCGCATGAGTGCGGTGACCAAGGTCCTTGGCCACTTCCGCCCGGCCTCCTGCGTGGCTTTCTGCTACACCAAGCAGCAGGTTCAGGAAACCGTCGACCACCTGACCGCCAAAGGCATTTCCGCCGTCGGCCTGCACGGCGATCTGGAACAGCGAGACCGCGACCAGGTGCTGGCGATGTTCGCCAACCGCAGTACTTCGGTACTGGTGGCGACTGACGTCGCCGCGCGCGGCCTCGATATCGACTCCCTGGACATGGTGATCAACGTCGAATTGGCCCGTGATTCGGAAATCCACATCCACCGCGTCGGCCGTACCGGTCGTGCCGGTGAGAAAGGCCTCGCGATCAGCCTTGTCGCGCCGTCCGAAGCACAGCGCGCACAAGCCATCGAGCAATTGCAGAAGACGCCGCTGACCTGGGATCAGGTCGACAACCTCACCTCCAAGGGCGGCGGCCCGCTGCTGCCGCAGATGAGCACCCTGTGCATCGCTGCCGGCCGCAAGGACAAGGTTCGTCCGGGCGACATTCTCGGCGCATTGACCGGCGACGCCGGCATCCCCGGTGCCCAGGTCGGCAAGATCGCGATTTTCGACTTCCAGGCCTATGTGGCCGTGGAGCGCGGCGTCGCCAAGCAGGCCTTGCAACGCCTGAACGACGGCAAGATCAAGGGCCGTTCGTTGCGCGTGCGTATCCTGTAAGAACAACGCACATCCCCTGTAGGAGCGAGCCTGCTCGCGAAAAACCTGAGCTCACCGCATTGAGCCAGGCTGCCGGCGTTATCGTTGACGTCCATCGCGAGCAGGCTCGCTCCTACAGTTAGTTTTGTGGTGAAACACCGTGAGGACACCGTTTTGCGCTCTACCGAAGTCGTGATCATTGGCGCTGGCGCCGCAGGGTTGATGTGTGCACTGACCGCCGCCGGGCGCGGGCGCAAGGTGCTGCTGCTCGACCATGCCAACAAGGCCGGCAAGAAAATCCTGATGTCGGGTGGTGGCCGCTGCAATTTCACCAACATGTACACGGAACCGGGCAATTTCCTCTCGCAGAACGAGCACTTCTGCAAATCCGCCCTGGCCCGCTACACCCAGTGGGATTTCATCGGCATGGTGGCCAAGCATGGCGTGCCGTACCACGAGAAAAAACTCGGCCAGTTGTTCTGCGATAACAAATCCAGCGACATCCTGGAAATGCTCCTGAATGAGTGCGACCAGGTCGGCGTCAGCCTGCACCTGGACACGTCGATCCAGACCATCGAGAAGCTCGAAAAGGGCTATTTGCTGGACACCACGCACGACCAAATCACCTGCGAATCCCTGGTGATCGCCACCGGCGGCCTGTCGATCCCGACCCTGGGTGCCACCGGTTTCGGTTACCAGGTGGCCAAACAGTTTGGCCACGAACTGCTGCCGACCCGCGCCGGTCTGGTGCCGTTCACCATCACCGATCAGCTCAAGGCCTTGTGCACCGAGTTGTCCGGTACGTCGGTGGATTGCCTGGTGAGCTGCAACGACCAGAGCTTTCGCGAGAACATCCTGTTCACCCACCGCGGCCTCAGTGGCCCGGCGATTTTGCAGATCTCGTCGTTCTGGGAATCCGGGGATACCGTCGAGATCAACCTGATGCCCGACCACGACGTACCGAGCTGGCTGCAACAGCAACAGGCCGAACGTCCCAATAGCGAGCTGAAAACCCTGCTCGGGGAAATCTTCACCAAGAAGATGGCCAACCTGCTGGCGGACAACTGGTTCGTGTCCAAACCGATGAAACAGTACACCCACGCCGAACTGGCCGATATCGCGGAAAAACTGGCGAGCTGGAAAGTCGTGCCGGCGGGCACCGAAGGCTATCGCACCGCCGAGGTGACCCTGGGTGGCGTCAACACCAATGAAGTGTCGTCCAAGACCATGGAATCGCTGAAAAGCCCGGGGCTGTACTTCATCGGCGAAGTACTCGACGTGACCGGGCATCTGGGTGGCTTCAACTTCCAGTGGGCGTGGGCTTCGGGCTACGCCGCTGCGCAGTACGTCTGATCCAACCCAAAACCTGTAGGAGCGAGCCTGCTCGCGATAGCGGCCTAACAGTCGACATCAATATTGAATGTACCGGCCTCATCGCGAGCAGGCTCACTCCTACATTGGATAGGTGTGGCGTCAAGGAACAGATTTTGCTGTCTGATGTGATCGACGCCATTGCGTCGGCGTCATTAGTGGCTCAATTTAGCGTCATTGCCTCGGAAGGCCTTCGCATTTCATGTCATCGACTTCGTTCCGCCAGTCTCTGCGTCGCCTTTGGGCGCTGGATAAATTCAGCTACAGCGTGCGGGTATTCATTGCCCTGACCGGCACCATGGCGCTGTGTTGGTATCAGGATGAAATGGGCCTGCTGATCCCGTTGTTCCTGGGGATTATCGCCAGTGCCCTGGCTGAGACCGACGACAGCTGGCAGGGCCGTCTCAACGCGCTGGCCGTAACACTGGTGTGTTTCGCGGTCGCCGCCCTGTCCGTCGAACTGCTCTTCCCCTACCCCTCGCTGTTTATCATCGCCTTCGCCCTGGCTGCGTTCTGCCTGACCATGCTCGGCGCCTTGGGCGAGCGCTATGGCGCGATTGCCTCGGCGACACTGATTCTGTCGGTCTACACCATGATCGGCGTGGACCAGCGCGGCGGTGCGGTCATCGATGTCTGGCACGAGCCGGTGCTGCTGGTGGCCGGTGCCGCCTGGTACGGCCTGCTCTCGGTGTTGTGGCAGGCGCTGTTTTCCAATCAGCCGGTGCAGCAGAGCCTGGCGCGCCTGTTCCGCGAGCTGGGCTTTTACCTGAAGCTCAAATCCTCGCTGTTCGAGCCAATCCGGCAGATGGACGTGGAGGCACGGCGCCTGGAACTGGCCCAGCAGAACGGTCGGGTGGTGGCGGCATTGAACGCTGCCAAGGAAATCATCCTGCACCGGGTCGGCAACGGTCGCCCGGGGTCGAAAGTCAGCCGCTACCTGAAACTGTACTTCCTCGCGCAGGACATCCACGAACGTGCCAGCTCATCGCACTATCCATACAACGCCCTGGCCGACGCCTTCTTCCACAGCGACGTAATGTTCCGCTGTCAGCGCCTGTTGCGTCAGCAAGGCAAAGCTTGCCGAGCCCTGGCCGAATCGATCCAGATGCGCCAGCCGTTCACCTATGACGCCAGTTTCGCCGAGGCCCTGAGCGACCTGGATGCCTCCCTCGAACACCTGCGCATCCAGAGCAACCCGGCCTGGCGCGGCTTGCTGCGTTCACTGCGGGCACTGGCGGCCAACCTTGGCACTCTCGACCGCTTGCTCAGCGATGCCAGCAACCCCGACGCTCTGGCCGACGCCACCGACAGCAGCTTGCTCGACCGTTCGCCGCGCAGCCTCAAGGACGTGTGGCTGCGCTTGCGCACGCAGCTGACGCCGACCTCGCTGCTGTTCCGCCATGCCCTGCGATTGCCCCTGGCCTTGAGCATCGGCTACGCCATGGTGCATTTGATTCACCCGTCCCAAGGCTACTGGATCATCCTCACTACGCTGTTCGTCTGCCAACCGAACTACGGCGCCACCCGCCGCAAACTCGGTCAACGGATCATCGGCACTGCCATCGGCCTGACCCTGGCCTGGGCGTTGTTCGACCTGTTCCCGAACCCGCTGATCCAGTCGTGTTTCGCCATCGCCGCCGGGGTGGTGTTCTTTACCAACCGCACCACCCGCTACACCCTGGCGACGGCGGCGATTACCCTGATGGTGCTGTTCTGCTTCAACCAGGTGGGTGACGGTTACGGGCTGTTCCTGCCACGGCTGTTCGATACCTTGCTCGGCAGCCTGATTGCCGGGCTGGCGGTGTTCCTGTTCCTGCCGGACTGGCAGGGTCGACGCCTGAACAAAGTGCTGGCCAACACCCTGGCCTGCAACAGCATTTACCTGCGCCAGATCATGCAGCAATACGCCGACGGCAAAAGCGACGACCTGGCTTACCGCCTGGCCCGCCGTAATGCGCACAACGCCGACGCGGCGCTGTCGACCACACTGGCCAATATGCTGATGGAGCCTGGGCATTTCCGTAAAGAAGCGGATGTCGGATTCCGCTTCCTGGTGCTGTCGCACACGCTACTCAGCTACCTGTCAGGCCTGGGCGCACACCGGGAAACCCAACTGCCAGCGCACGTGCATGACCATTTGATCGACGGGGCCGGGGTGAAACTGGCTGCGAGCATCGACGAAATCGCCCATGGGCTGGCGAGCAAATCCTCAATTGCGATTCAAAGCGATGAGGAAGAAGCACTGGCCAATGAACTGGAACAAATGCCCGATGAGATCGACGAGGGCCAGCGGTTGGTGCAGACGCAACTGGCGCTGATTTGTCGGCAGTTAGGGCCGCTGAGGACATTGGCGGCGCACCTGATCAAGGACACCAGTGAGGATTGAGATCAGTGGTGTCTGGGCTGGCCTCATCGCGAGCAAGCTCGCTCCCACAGAGGTTCTCTGGTGTTTACAAAATTTGTGTCGACTGAAGATCTACTGTGGGAGCGAGCTTGCTCGCGATGAGGCCATCAGCAACAACATAAAAACTGGCTGAACTCACTCACATCCCATGCTGCTTCATCAAATTGTCATAACTCCCGTCCACCTTCATCGCCGCAATTTCCCGGTCGAAACTGGCGACGATCTGCTCATGCTGCGGATTCTTCAGGCTGACCAGAATGTGCAGGCTGTTCTCGCTCAAAGCCTTGGGCAGGAATTCCACGGCGTTTCGTACCTTGGGTGACTCACGGGACAGGTAGTAGCGGGCGACGTACTCATCTTCCAGTGTCAGTTTGACCCGGTCGGCCGCGACCATGCGCACTGCCATGGCGAAGCTGTGCACCGGAATTTTCTGTAATGAGTCGTCGTTGTCGAACGCGGGCGAATAGGCGTAACCGCGCACGACGGCAATCGGATAGGTGTGCAATTGCTGCAGGTCGTTGAACTCGATGGGCGCGTCTTTACGCTTGAGAAACCGTACGCGATTGAGCAGGTATTCGCCGGAAAACTGGCCGAATTTTGTACGCTCGTCGTTGTACCAGGCGTTGACCAGCACGTCGTAGCGGCCCTCGCCCACACCCATCAAGGCCCGCGCCCAGGGCACTTGTTCAAACTCACTGGCATAGCCGGCCCTGGCGAGCGCGGTACTGACAATATCCGTGGCCAAACCACCGTTGACGAGCGTGGCATCGGTAAAGGGGGGCCAGGCATCAGCGACCAACCGCAGTTTTTCTGCCGCTGCTCCCTGAACCAGCAACAGCAATCCAATCAAAGCAAAAGCTCGATGCAATCGCGGCATGCCAGAAATCCTTAGCGGGCGGATTGCCCTACGTGTTTTCAGCCAAAACCCCAAGGCCTCGTACTGACAAGACCCGGGTACGAAACATTAGCTCATCGAAGCCACAGCACAGCGCTTCGATCCAGATTACACAAAGAAGACATCCGCGCGAGAAATGAATGATGGCATTTTGGCCTATGTCACAGATTCTTCCGCCATAAAGACTTCTGGAGCGACTGCGCTTAGTATCGGAACGACGTTTTCAGGGAATCAAAACATGACAGTCGATTGGATCTGCAAACACCACAGCGACCTGGGCAAGGAGCAGCTGTACGCCATTTTGCAGCTGCGCGCCGAGGTGTTCGTCGTCGAGCAGCAATGCGCTTATCAAGACGTGGATGGCCAGGACCTGGAAGGTGACACTTGCCACTTGATGGCCTGGGACGGCAATCAACTGGTGGCCTATCTGCGGCTGCTCGACCCGGAACTGCAAGGCGGGGACGTAGTGATCGGTCGGGTGATCATTGCTCCACACGCACGAGGCGCCGGGCTTGGACATGAGTTGATGGACCAGGCGTTGAAGCAGATTGAAGAACGCTGGCCGCAAACGCCGATCTACCTCTCGGCCCAGACGCATTTGCAGGGGTATTACGGGCGGTACGGGTTTGTCGTGACGGGCGAGGAGTTTATCGAAGATGGCATTCCACACATTGGCATGCGTCGTCCTTGAAGGCCCCATCGCGGGCAAGCCCGCTCCCACACTGAACTGTGTTCACAACTCCAATCAACTGTGGGAGCGAGCTTGCTCGCGATGGCGTCAGTTCAGTCACCGCTGGAGTCAGGGATACTCCAACACCGCCTTGATCTGCCGCAGATTACGCTCGATCCACCCGCGATCGATCGCACCCCACTCGCGAATCCGATAGCGCCCCGCATGGTTGCGCGCACCCTCTTCCTGCTCGAATTCACAGACAATATCCAGATCCGCCAGCGCCGCGATGGTGTCCTGCGCCGTGCGCCGGGGCATGCCGGTGACCTCGGTCAGCGCCGGGACACTGCTGGCCAGCCCGCTGTCGATCAGGTACGCCACGTACAACCGGCGGTAGAAGCTGCTCTTGGTCTTGCTCACGTCCATCCAATGCTCCTCAAAAGATCGCAGCCTGCGGCAGCTCCTACAGATCCCGCCACGTCAGATATACCCGCACATCGAATTCCACCTGGTGATAACCCGGCAGCATGTGCTCGCACAGTTTGTAGAAGGCCTTGTTGTGGTCCGACTCCTTGAAGTGCGCCAACTCATGCACCACGATCATTTTCAGGAACTCGCAAGGCGCTTCCTTGAACAGCGAAGCGATGCGGATTTCCTTCTTGGCCTTGAGCTTGCCACCCTGCACCCTGGAGATCGTGGTGTGCAGGCCGAGCGCGCGATGAGTCAGGTCCAGACGGTTGTCGAACAGCACCTTGTCAATTGCCGGAGCATTACGCAGGTACTCCTGCTTGAGGTCCAGGGCAAAGGTGTATAGCGCCTTGTCGCTCTGCACCCCGTGCTTTTCCGGGTAACGCTGGCTCAGGTAATCGCCCAGCCGACCGTCGGCGATCAGCTGGCGCACCTGATCCTGCAAGGTAGCGGGATAAGCCTGGAGATATTTCAACACGGTCATCGGGGCGGCAATACACGTCACTAAAAGGTCGCCAGTGTAGCGAATTCAGCGGGGCAGCGCGCTCCAGTCAAACGGCTGGACAAAGACCCCGGTGTCTTCGGCCATCATCGGCCGGGCCACCAGAAAGCCTTGCACATATTCACATCCGTTGGCCTGCAGCCATTCATACTGCGCGACGGTTTCCACCCCTTCGGCGATCACCAGCATCCCGAACTGCTTGCACAGCTCGATGACACTGCGTACCAGCGCCGCATCCCTTGCCGACTCCGGCAACCGGGCGATCAAATGCCGGTCGAGCTTGAGGGTATCCAGATCCAGGTCGCGCAAGTGCGACAGGGCGCACGGTCCGGCCCCGAAGTCATCCAGTGCCACCCGTACGCCCAGATTGTGCAGCAGGCGCAATTGCTTGCGGGTTTCTTCGGGGTTGTGCATCAAGGCCTCTTCCGTGACCTCGACTTCTAGATAACGCGGTTGCAAGCCATGGCGCTCAAGCACCTGACGCAACTCAGTGACCAGGTTGGGCATGCCGAACTGCGTACTGCTCAAACTGACGCCGAGCACCAGGTCCTCGGTAAACAGGGACTCCCAGGCTTTGCGCTGCCCGGCGCTGCGATGGTAGATCCAGCTGCCCAGACGACTGATCAGCCGCGCCTCCTCCAGCAATGGCAAAAACAGCCCCGGGGGTACATCGCCAACGCTCGGATGCTGCCAGCGCAACAAGGCCTCGAAGCCACGGATCCGCCCGTCGGCAATCGCCACCTGAGGCTGATACACCAGATTGAAATCCCGATTCTCAATGGCGGTTCGCACACTTTCTTCCAGCATCAGCCGCGAGCGCGCCCGGCCGTTCATTTCGTGATCGTAGAAGCGATATTGCTGGCGACCGGCACGCTTGGCTTCGTACATGGCAATGTCGGCCGCCCGCAGCATCCCGTCGAGATTGGCACCACAATCCGGGAACGTGGCGATGCCGATACTGGCACCCAAGGCGATATCGAGGCCATCGATCTGCTGACAGATCGACACTCGCTCGATGAGTTTCTCGGCAATCTTCGCCGCTTGCTCGGGGAACTCCAGATCCAGCAGCGCGGTGAATTCGTCACCGCCCATCCGCGCCAGAATGTCGAAGGGCCGCAGGCAAGCCTTCAACTGTTCGCAGACCCAGCGCAGCACCCGATCGCCGGCATCGTGCCCGAGCGAATCATTGACGCGCTTGAAGCCGTCGAGGTCCAGGTACATCAAGACCCAGGAACTGTCGGAGTGCTCACCGCGCAACAGCAGGTTCTCTACGGTCTGGTAGAAACCCCGGCGGTTGAGCAATCCGGTCAGCGGATCGGTGACCGCCTGAAATTCCAGTTGCTTATGCAGATGGCGCACCACCGACATGTCCAGCACGGTGACCACCATCGCATGCTGCTCGGCAGGCAACGGCGCGCAGGACAAGGCCACCGGCACCTGCTGGCCGGGTGCCGTACGTAGCAGGGCATCGTGCAGGCGCAGGGTTTCTCCGCGTTTATATCCGGCCAGCAACTCGGAATCGGCCCAGATCGGGATATGCGGTTTTTGCAGGTAGTCCAGAAACTCCTTGCCTTGCAGTTCCTGCACCGTGGCATTGAGCAGCCGTGACATCGCCGGATTGGCAAAACGAATCAGACCGTCCTCACCCAATACCAGAATGCCTTCGGCAGCGTTGTCCAGCACCGACGCATTAAAGGCACGAGCGGATTCCAGATCATGACTCAGACGCTGCAAAGCCCGGCGGTTACGCTGGTGTTCGAGCAACGCCTGGACCTTGGGCGTGAAGATCTGTGGGTCGAACGGCTTGAACAGGTAATCCACCGCACCACTGGCATAGCCCTTGATCACCGCGTCCTGGGACTGTTCGTTGGCGGTCAGGAAAATGATCGGCGTGAGACGGGTCCGCTGGCTACCGCGCATCAGGCGCGCCACTTCATAGCCGTCCATGCCCGGCATCCGCACGTCCAGCAGCACCAGGTCGATATCGTGTTCAAGCAACACGCCGAGGGCCTCGAAGCCCGAGGCGGCAGTCATGACCCGCCAGCCCTGGCGCTGTAACAACGCGCGCATGCTGATCAGGTTTTCAGGGTAATCATCGACGACTAAAAGGGTTGAGCCGCCTTCTACTGGCGTGGGTTGCGCGCATTCCATGCTGCTTCTCTAATTGCGGGGCGTCAGACCGGCTTCTCGTGAAAACCGGACAAATACTGTGCCATCACTCTAGACCCGGTTCTGCAAAAGCAGAAGGTGTCAGTGAGCCATCACTCATCATTGTGTCTTTTTACCGACTAACGGTCGATGGTTCAGACTCATGAAACCGGGATAGATGGCATTCCGACAGGATGTTGACGTCAACCACCCGTCCGACGAGCGTTAACAAAATATCCCGCTACGCTTATAAAGGCTGCCCCAAAGGTGCGGCCTAGAGC
>NZ_JBFULI010000041.1:0-53617 GCF_056400405.1 Pseudomonas sp. P5_B3
TTTTGCGATGCTGGATAACTGATGACATGAACGGCCAACCGGCCTGACGACAACCCTGGGCTCTCACACGGCTGCAAGGCCGTTCCCCTAATTAGGGTCGTTGGGCATCGATTCTCATCGAGGCGCGGGGGCCACAACCCCAACTCAGACGCCGGATAGATGAAAGCAAGCCAAACACGACATCAACAACAGTATTGCAGAAAAGGGGGTAACCATAGATGTGGGAGCGGGCTTGCCCGCGAAGAGGCCCTTGAGAACACCTCAAAAACCAGCATTGCCCCCACGCCCAAACCGCTCCCGATACACCGACGGAGGCACGCCCACCACCGTGCGAAAGGCCACCCGGAAGCTTTCCACCGAGCGATAACCACAACGTTCGGCGATCTGCTCGGTGTTCTGGTCACTGCTTTCCAGCAGTTCGCGGGCGCGGCCCAGACGTTCGTGCTGCAACCAGGTTTTCGGTGACTGGCCGCTGGCTTCGGTGAAGCGGCGCAGGAAGGTGCGTTCGCTCATGGCGGCTTCGCTGGCCAGGTCGCGCACCTCCAGCGGCTCGTGCAAACGCTCACGTGCCCACTGCATGACGCGGGAAAGATCGCTGCGCGGTGTAGGGCTGACCGGCGTCGGAATGAATTGCGCCTGACCACCACTGCGTTGCGGCGACATGACCAGGCGTCGGGCCACGGAGTTGGCCACCTGCGTACCGAAATCCCGCGCCACCAGATGCAAGCAGGCATCGATGCCTGCCGCGCTGCCGGCGGAGGTTATCAATTGACCGGAATCGACATACAGCACGTCCGGGTCCACCAGGATGCCGGGAAACCGCTCGGCCAGTTCCGAGGTATAGCGCCAGTGCGTGGTCGCGCTGCGCCCGTCGAGCAAGCCGGTGGCGGCGAGGACGAAAACACCGGAGCAGATCGACAGTAACCGCGCGCCCCGCGCATGGGCCTGGCGTAGGGCGGCGACCAGTTGGGCGGGTACTGCAGCGCTGCGGTCGCGCCAGCCGGGGATGATGATGGTCCGTGCGTCGGCGAGCATTTCCATGCCGCCATCGGCCAGGACCTGGATGCCGCCCATGGCACGCATCGGGCCATGATCGACGGCGACGATACGATACTCGTACCACGGGAAATCGAATTCAGGGCGTGGCAGGCCGAAGATCTCCACGGCAATGCCGAACTCGAACGTGCAGAGGCCGTCGTAGGCCAGAATCGCAACCATTCCTGGGCTGGGGTGCATTTGGCGGAAAGTTCCCGGTGAGTGTCTTTTGCGCCACTGTAGCTGCAAGTGGCTGGCGGATAAAGTCTTCCTACACCCACCGATACCTTGGAGTACACAACATGACCAGTCTGGTACGCGAAATTCCCGCCGCTCCATCGGCCATCGCCCTGATGCATTTCAGCAACCGTCTGACGTTCGAAACCGATTGTTCCGACGTCCACGCCAGCCAGCAGGGCGGTGAAGTCGATTTCGTTCTGGTGGATGTTCGTGGCCCGCTGGCGTTCGAACGTGGGCATGTTCCGGGAGCGATCAACATTCCCGGTCGCTTGCTGACCGCCGAAGGTTTGGCGGGGTATCCGAAAAACAGCCTGTTTGTGGTCTATTGCGCCGGGCCTCATTGCAATGGCGCCAACAAGGCTGCAGTGAAACTGGCGGCCTTGGGTTATCCGGTCAAGGAAATGATCGGTGGCGTAACCGGGTGGCTGGATGAAGGGTTTGAGTTGGGTGTCGGGGTACAGCGGCAAGCCAGCAGCGTGGTCGGTTGCGAGTGTTGATGTAACCGTAAAAGATCGCAGGCTGCGCCAGCTCCTACATTGGATTGCGGTGCCTGTAGGAGCTGGCGCAGCCTGCGATCTTTTGATCTTTTTTATTCATTTACGGCCGCCCACCACTTATCCAGTGTCGCTTCCAACCACTTGGCCACTGCTGCGTAAGCCTCAGTCTCCTCCGAACCCCGTGGCAACGGCGACTCATCGCCAAAATGTGCATTGAGCAAGGCCACCGATTCGGCATTCCACTCTGGATGAAACTGCAACCCCAGCCGCGTCGGCCCGGCGCGGTACATCTGCTGTGCGCATAACGCGCTGCTGGCCAGCAGTTGCGCAGCAGGCGGCAGATCGATGGCGTCTTCGTGCCACTCCAGCACCTTCAGCGTTTGCCCATCGATAAAGCTCACGCGGGTCCATCCGGTTTCGGTCCGGTCCATCCGCCGTACATTCCCTCCGAGACCCAGTGCCAGCAACTGTGCCCCCAGGCATATCGCGAATACGGCCCCACCCAGACCCAGAGTGCCTGCGAGCCATTGCCGTTCGGCTTCCAGCCAGGCCGGACCGGCATTGGATTCATAAGGGCCGCCCAACAGGATCACGGGGTCGGCGCTGACGGGCGGCAATTGACCCAGGTCGGCGCGAAACACGTTCAGCGCCAGCCCTCGGGATTCGGCCCAGATGGCGATGGCTCCCGGGCCCTCGGCGCGGTGGTGCTGGATCAGGTTCAACGTGGGCATTACGCTAGTCTCGATGGGACGCAAGGGCACTCAATGTGCCGTAAAACATCCAGCATCGCCAGTCGGCTCATTCCGTCGGATGCAGCCGCAAACGCTGCAGGTTTGTGCTGAAAACGCGGCTTGTCTGACAGACTTTGCCCCGTCATGGCGCGTGCACCTCAATACCTCCATCCTGCCGCCACTTTTCTGTAAATATTTGTCGCCTCGGCGTAATTTGCCCTCCGGTAGCCACTCTAGACTGCCGGCCACTTCGGTTCCCGCTCACAAAGCGATAACCGAACGCTGCCAATCGAAGCTGCCAATAAAAGCCTCCGCGCACAGGAGTTATAAATGAAGAAGCTAGTGATGTTCGGTGCCCTGGCACTGTCGATGTTGTCCCTGACCGCCGTGGCTGATGACGCCAAGCCGATCCGCATCGGCATCGAAGCCGGCTACCCGCCATTCTCGATGAAAACCCCTGACGGCAAACTCGCCGGTTTCGACGTGGACATCGGCGACGCCCTGTGCGAGCAGATGAAGGTCAAGTGCACCTGGGTCGAGCAAGAGTTCGATGGCCTGATCCCGGCACTGAAGGTCAAGAAAATCGACGCCATCCTGTCGTCCATGACCATCACTGATGATCGCAAGAAGAACGTCGATTTCACCATCAAGTACTACCACACCCCGGCGCGTTTCGTGATGAAGGAAGGCAGCGACGTCAAGGACCCGCTGACCGAGCTCAAGGGCAAGAAAGTCGGTGTCCTGCGTGCCAGTACCCACGACCGCTTCGCCACTGAAGTATTGCAACCGGCAGGGATTGTCCTGGTGCGTTACGGCTCCCAGCAGGAAGCCAACCTGGACATGGTCTCCGGCCGCATTGACGCGTTGCTGGCCGACTCGGTCAACCTGGACGACGGTTTCCTGAAAACCGACGCCGGTAAAGGTTTTGCCTTTGTCGGCCCTGAGTACAACGATCCGAAATACTTCGGTGGCGGCGCCGGGATTGCCGTGCGCAAGGGTGATACCGCCCTGGCCGAGAAATTCAACACAGCGATCACCGACATCCGTGCCAACGGCAAGTACAAGCAAGTGCAGGACAAGTACTTCAAGTTTGACGTTTACGGCGAGTAAGCGAGCGGGTTGAAAAAGTGGCAACCGTTGGCGCGGTTGCCATTTTTTTTGTGCTTTCTTTCTATTGAAACGAGATACCTGTGGGAGCGAGCTTGCTCGCGATAGCGGTCGAACAGTCGACAATGATGGTGGCTGGTCTGGCCTTATCGCGAGCAAGCTCGCTCCCACAGGTGATCTCGCCGTTCCGACATCAGGAGTTCCCCCATGCAACGCATCGATCACATACTGCCCTGGAGCCACCTGGGCACCGAGCGCACCCTCAGCGTGTTTCGTTATGGCGCGGGTACGCGCAAGGTGTACATCCAGGCCAGCCTGCACGCCGACGAATTGCCGGGCATGCGCACGGCCTGGGAGTTGAAGAAGCGCCTGGCCGAACTTGAACAACAGGGACAATTGAACGGTGTGATCGAACTGGTGCCGGTGGCCAATCCCATTGGCCTCGATCAGCACTTGCAAGGCAGCCACATGGGGCGTTTCGAGCTCGGCAGCGGCAAGAACTTCAACCGCTCGTTCGTCGAACTCAGTGCGCCGGTGGCCGGGTTGGTCGGTGATCGCCTCGGCAGCGATGCCCAGGCCAACATCGCGCTGATTCGCCAGGCCATGGGCCAGGTCCTCGACGACTTGCCAGCCGCGACATCGCAGTTGGAGGCTATGCACCGCCTGTTGCTGCGCCATGCCTGCGACGCCGACATCACCCTCGACCTGCATTGCGATTTCGATGCGGCGATCCACCTCTACGCCTTGCCGCAGCACTGGCCACAATGGCAGTCCCTGGCGGCGCGTTTGAAGGCCGGCGTGGCGCTGTTGTGCGAAGACTCTGGCGGCAGCTCGTTCGACGAATCCTGTTCTGCGCCATGGTTGCGTCTGGCCAGGGCGTTCCCGACGGCGGCGATTCCACCGGCCAACCTGGCGACCACGCTGGAGCTGGGCAGCATGGGAGACACCCGCGTCGACCAGGCCCGGGCCAATTGCGAGGCCATTCTCGGGTTCCTCGCCGAGCAGGGTTTCATCTCCGGCACCTGGCCGGCGGCACCGGCCGAATGCTGTGAAGGCATGCCATTCGAAGGCACCCAATACCTGTTCGCTCCGCATCACGGTGTGGTGAGCTTCCTGCGTGAGGCCGGGGAATGGGTGGAAAAGGGCGATGCGCTGTTCGAGGTGGTCGACCCGTTGAACGACAAGGTCACCACCGTGCAGGCCGGCACCAGCGGCGTGCTGTTTGCCATCGACCGTGGGCGCTACACCCAGCCTGGCACTTGGCAGGCGAAAGTGGCGGGGCGCGAGCCGATTCGGGTGGGGAAGTTGATTAACGACTGAGCCAGGTACTTCGGTGTCTGTCCTGGCCTCATCGCGAGCAGGCTCRCTCCTACAGTGGAATGCATTTCATATGTAGGAGTGAGCCTGCTCGCGATGACGGCACCCGCCACGCTAGAGATGCCTCTGCCTACTGACCAGTGTTAGGCTCTTCCCCGAATCCTGCATTCCGTGAAGGAAGACCCATGTTGAAGATTCTCGCGCTGCTTACGCTCCTGGCATCTACTGTCGTCCACGCCCAAACCCCGCTGCAAACCGACTTGCCGCTCAAATACCTGGAACAGGCCAACGCCGATTCGAACCATCAACCCCTGGTGATTTTCCTCCACGGTTACGGCAGTAACGAGCAGGACCTGTTCGGCATCAAGGATGACTTGCCCGAGTCCTACACCTACCTGTCGGTACGAGCGCCGATTGTGATGCAGGAGGGCAGTTACCAGTGGTTTCGCAAGAAGGGTGAAGGGGCCTACAACGGCGAGACCGATGATCTGAAATCCAGCGGCCAGTTGCTGCTGGAATTCGTCGCACAGGCCACGAAGAAATATCACACCGAACCCGAGAAGGTGTTCCTGGTCGGCTTCAGCCAGGGCGCGATCATGTCCTACGAAGTGGGCCTGCGGTATCCCGAGGCGTTCGGTGGCATCGCTGCGTTGAGCGGGCGGATTCTGCCGGTGCTCAAGTCCGAGCTTGTGCCGGATGAAAAACGCCAGTCGCTGGCGATTTTCATCGGTCATGGCGAGCAGGACAAACGCCTTCCCTACAGCGACGGCACTGAAGCCAACAGCCTGCTGCAGAGCGTGTCGCTCGAGCCCGAGTTTCACGGCTATCCCGGTGTCGGCCACAACATCAGCGCCGACGAGATCCAGGATTTGAGCGCCTGGTTGCAGCGTCTCAACCCCTGAGCCTTATTTTGCGCTGACGATCTGTTTGATCAGGGTTTCGTGGGCCGCCATGTCGCCGGGACGGGAAATCACCTGGATCACCGCCATGCGGGTGCCGGATGCCGCCATCAGCGTGGTGGTGAGGGTCATGCCACCGCCTTGTGTGGCAGTGCCGTCGACCTGGCGCAGGCCCAGCCCGGTTTTCCGGGTCAGGCTTTTCTCGCTCAGTTTGTTGTAGTCGGGCAGGGACTTGTGTTGCGCCGAATCGAAGTCGGCCACGGTGCCGTCGAGGAACGCGCCGTCGTTGTCCTTGACACTGATGCTGTTGGGCAGGGTGTTTTCAGCGGCGATCACCACGGTCTTGGTGGTTTCATTGCTGTACAGGGTGCCGCTCGCACCCTCCGGGCTGGCCGGCAGCGGGTTGGCGATGAAACCCTTGGGCAGGTTGAAGGTGAACTTGCCGCCGAGCATCGAGACTTTCTGGGCGGGCGCATCGCTGGAAGCGGCCTTGGCGGCCTGCGCATTCAAAGCCCCCAGGCCGGTAGCGGCTGCCAGCAGCAGGACAAGGGCTTTTTTACTCAACAATGACATCGGAATCTCCAGGGATGGGCGCGCGGTGGGGCGCGATCATCCCATGGAGGTTGTGATGCATTCCAGCGTGCTCTACCGAGCGGTCACCTTGGCCGGGCACCCACCTATACTGAGGACATCCCGATGACCCGATGCAGCCTAGCGTTTGATGGCAGCGCCTTCAGTGTGTGTCGTCGGACCGGCCGGCCGCGCCAGCAGGCGTTTGGTCACACCCAGCATGGCCACCGACACCGCGATGCCCAGCACAAAAGCGTTCATTCCCATCGTCGGCAGGGCCAGCGCCAACACCAGGCAAAAGGCGGCGAACGAGTACATGCCGGTGGCGGTGGCGCGCAGCAACGCGGCGGTAAAGGCCGGGCCACGGGTTTGCTGGGAGAACACCGCCATCACGCTACCCAATACCGGGAACACCGCCAGCAGGCCGCTCCAGCGGTCGCCGATAGTGCTGGCCAGCAGGGTCACGACTAGCGTGAGCAATGCACCGGCCAGCATGCGCAGCAGGAGCTTGTCGGATTTCGGCGCCGGGCCATTGAGCACCGGTTGCACGGCGGGGAACAGGTACGGTGCGGCGAGCAGCGCGGTGGCGGCGGCGCACACCGAAAACACCAGGGATGCCGGGATCAGCGACAGGGCAATCGCCACCAGCGCCCAGACCGACAGCGAGATCAGCAACGCCAGCGGCCACCCGGCCCGTTGCGCGATCTGGGCGTAGGTCACGCAAAACGCAATCATCGCGAACATCGCCGACAGCGCAGCGGTGGCCGATTGCGCAGCGAACGCCTCGCCTTGTTCAAGGGCGAGGAACAACAGAATCGGCCCGACCACCACCGGCAACCCCGACAACCAACCGGCCACGCTCGGCCCCCAGCGTTTGCCAGCCAGGGAAATCAGTAGCAGAAAGCCTGGAATCACCAGCAGTTTAAGGATCAACACGCGCACGTCTCCGACCTGTGTGAGGTGGCAACGGTAACATTGCATCGGGTAGATTGCTTTATGTGTATGTAAATTTTGTATACAAAATTCAAGCCTTTGGAAATTGTGCGAAAGGTCTTTTGCGCATACGTTTTTTGGGCATCCCGCAATGAGGCCAACCCGCCATGAACCGTCAACGATCACCGCTGCGCCATAGTCTGTGGCTGCTGGTTTTGCTGAGCTGCCAGGCCCTGGCCAATTGGCAGGATTCGCTGCCTGGTGCGCAAATCCTCGGCAGCGGCGAGTTTCGCAAGTACGGCTTCGATGTCTACAGCGCACGGCTCTGGAGTACTTCGCGGCCCCTGGCGAGCGATCAGCCGTTCGCCCTGGAGCTGATCTACCAGCGCAGCATTTCCCGTGATGACCTGGTGAATGCCAGCGTCAGGGAAATCAAGCGACTCGCCGGCACTTCGGTCAGTGCTGAGCAACTGGCGTCCTGGCAGGCGCAGATGCAGCAGTCGTTCGTCGATGTGCAGGCCGGCACGCGGCTGACCGGGGTGTATCTGCCGGGGCAGGGCGCGCGGTTTTTTCTCGGTCAGCAGTTACTGCGTGAAGTGAAGGACCTGCAATTCGCCCAGGCGTTTTTTGCCATCTGGCTCGATCCGCGTACCAATAACCCAGAGTTGCGTCAGCAGTTGCTGGGCGCGGCCCCGTAGACTTTGCGTTTTGCCGGACCTGGCCCGAGGTTTGTGGTGATCAGTGGGGCGAACAGTTGGTTGATTCTGCAGTTTCTGGGGTGACAGATCGGGCCTCATCGTCGGAACGCCGCCCGGAGCAAGCTCGCTCCCACAGTAAACTTTCTGTGGCCACAAATCCCCTGTGGGAGCGAGCTTGCTCGCGATGAACGATAACGCGGTCCAACTGAAAAAACGCAGGCAAAAAAGAACCCGGTGCGACTTGCATCGCACCGGGTGTTTTTCCAGGCGGTCACGGATCTTCGTGGGTCCCCGCGCCGTCTGTTGAACGCTGTTGGCTTACGTCCGCTCGAGCGCCAGCGCCACGCCCTGACCACCACCGATACACAGGGTGGCGAGGCCTTTCTTGGCGTCACGCTTGAGCATTTCATGCAGCAGGGTCACCAGCACGCGGCAACCCGAGGCCCCGATCGGGTGACCGAGCGCAATGGCGCCGCCGTTGACGTTGACCTTGTTCAAGTCCCATTCCAGGTCCTTGGCCACCGCCAGGGATTGCGCGGCGAAGGCTTCGTTGGCCTCAACCAGCTCAAGCTGGTTGATGTTCCAGCCGGCCTTGTCCAGGCAGCGGCGGGTGGCCGACACCGGGCCGATGCCCATGATCGCCGGATCGACGMCTGCGTTGGCGTAGGCGGCGATTTTCGCCAGTACCGGCAGGCCGAGGGCTTTGGCCTTTTCGGCGCTCATCAGGATCACGGCCGCGGCACCGTCGTTCAGCGACGAAGCGTTACCGGCGGTCACCGAACCGTCCTTCTTGAAGGCTGGCTTGAGCTTGCCCAGGGATTCGGCGGTGGTGCCGGCCCGTGGCTGCTCGTCGGTGGCGAAGGACAGCGGATCGCCCTTGCGCTGCGGGATCAGGATCGGGGTGATTTCATCGACGAAGCGCCCGGCCTCGATAGCGGCCACGGCTTTCTGCTGCGAGGCAGCGGCGAACGCGTCCTGCTGCTCGCGGCTCAGGCTGTACTTCTCGGCCAGGTTCTCGGCAGTGATGCCCATGTGGTAATCGTTGAATGCATCCCACAGGCCATCGCTGATCATGGTGTCGACGATTTGCCCGTTACCCATGCGCAGGCCGGTGCGGGCACCGGGCATGACGTAGTTGGCCAGGCTCATGTTTTCCTGACCGCCAGCAATGATCACTTCGGCATCGCCGCAGCGAATCGCCTGAGCACCCAGGTGCAAGGCCTTGAGGCCCGAACCGCAGACCTTGTTCAGGGTCATGGCCGGCACGGCGAAGGGCAGGCCGGCCTTGATCGCGGCCTGGCGCGCAGGGTTTTGCCCGGCGCCGGCGGTCAGCACCTGGCCCATGATCACTTCATCGACTTGCGCAGGATCCAGTCCGGTTTGCGCCAGCAACTGGCGGATCACCGCAGCGCCCAGGTCAACCGCGGACACATTGGCCAGGGATCCCTGGAAGCTGCCGATCGCGGTGCGCGTGGCGGCAACAATGACGACTTCTTGCATGGAATGATTCCTCACTGGGCAGCGAACTGCATTTCCGGAACGTGGTCCGGCACGATCAGTTTACCGGCAGTCTTGGCAACGATCTCTTCGACGCTGACACCCGGTGCGCGCTCTTTCAAAATGAACGCGCCGTTTTCGATTTCCAGGTAAGCCAGGTCAGTCAGTACGCGCTTGATACACCCGGCGCCGGTCAGCGGCAGGCTGCATTTGGACAACAGCTTGGACTCACCATCCTTGGAGGCGTGGGTCATGATGACGATGATGTTGTCTGCGCCGGCAACCAGGTCCATGGCGCCGCCCATGCCCTTGACCAGTTTGCCGGGGATCATCCACGAAGCGATGTTGCCTTCGACGTCCACTTCGAACGCGCCCAATACGGTCAGGTCGACATGGCCACCGCGGATCATCGCGAAGGACTCGGCCGAGGAAAAGATCGAAGCACCGATACGGGCGGTCACGGTCTGCTTGCCGGCGTTGATCATGTCGGCATCGATGGTGTCTTCAGTAGGAAACGGACCCATGCCCAGCAGGCCGTTTTCCGATTGCAGCATGACTTCCATGCCTTCGGGGATGTAGTTGGCGACCAGGGTCGGAATGCCGATGCCCAGGTTCACGTAGAAGCCGTCCTGCATTTCGCGGGCGACGCGTTGAGCCATTTGTTCGCGGGAAAGTGCCATTGTCGTTATTCCTTCATTCGGTCCGGGGGCAGGGGATCACTTACGCACGGTGCGCTGTTCGATGCGCTTCTCGAACGTGCCGCAGATGATCCGGTCGACGTAGATGCCAGGGGTGTGGATCTGCGCCGGGTCCAGCTCGCCGGGTTCGACGATTTCTTCGACTTCGACCACGGTGATCTTGCCGGCAGTGGCGGCCAGCGGGTTGAAGTTCTGGGCCGTGTGGCGATAGATCACGTTACCGAAATGGTCGGCTTTCCAGCCTTTGACGATGGCGAAGTCGCCGGTGATGGATTCTTCCATCAGGTACTTGCGGCCATGGAATTCGCGGACTTCCTTGCCATCGGCGACAGGCGTGCCAACGCCGGTAGCGGTGAAGAAGGCCGGAATGCCGGCACCGCCTGCGCGCATTTTTTCAGCGAGGGTGCCTTGCGGGGTCAGGATGACTTCGATTTCGCCTTTGAGCAGTTGCTCTTCGAACAGCTTGTTTTCGCCGACGTAGGACGCCACCACTTTGCTGATCTGGCGGTCGGTCAGCAGTACGCCGAGGCCGAAACCGTCGACGCCGCAGTTGTTGGAAACCACGGTGAGGTCGCGAGTACCTTTGCGCTTGATCTCGTTGATCAGGTTTTCCGGGATGCCGCACAGGCCGAAGCCGCCAGCGATCACGGTCATGCCGTCTTCAAGACCTGCCAGGGCTTCCTCGTAGGAACTCACGCGCTTGTCGAAACCTGCCATATGCACCTCTTTTATTCTTTGTGGGCGGCTGGCTAGCCGAATGGGAGGGAGTGTCTCGCTGCAAGATTCATTTGTTAAGTTGTTTTTTAGAGCGGATTGATTGATAAAGCTCAATAATGTGCTGCCCCGTCCTTTTCAGCTTAGAACCTGTAGCTTACAACTGGAGCATTGCCCCATGACCGTCAAGCAGATCCGCGCCTTTCTGGCGGTGGCCCAGAGCCTGAGCTTTGCCGTGGCCTGCGAGCGCCTGCACTTGTCGCAATCGGCCCTGAGCCTGACCATCAAGGCGCTGGAGGAAGGCCTGGGCGGGCGCTTGTTCACCCGCAACACGCGTAACGTGGCACTCACCGCCGAAGGCGAATCCCTGCTGCCGCTCGCGCGCCGGTTGATCGCCGACTGGGACAATGTCGAGGATGAAATGCGCCAACGCTTCACCCTGCAGCGCGGTCGCGTGACCCTGGCGGCGATGCCATCGTTCGCCGGCAACCTGCTGCCGCCGATCCTCAAGACGTTCCGCGCCCGTTATCCGAACGTCAACGTGACGGTCAATGACGTGATCAACGAGCAGGTGCTGGAAATGGTCCGTGACCGCCAGGTTGAACTGGGGGTGGCGTTCGAGCCGACCATGAGTTCGTCGCTGCAATTCACGCCGTTGTACATCGACCGATTCGTTGCAGTGGTGCCCCGGGATTCGACACTGGCCGAACTCGATGACATCGACTGGCAAACCCTGCTCAAGGAACCGTTCATTACCTTGCAGCGACCGTCCACGGTGCGGGTCATGCTTGAAGAGCATTTGCAGGCCCGGGGCATGAAACTGCCGGTGGAGTTTGAAAGCCATCAACTGGCGACGGTCGGGCGCATGGTTGCCAGTGGCCTGGGCGTGAGCGCGGTGCCGGCCTTGTGTGCCGGGCAGATGCGTGAGCTGGGCGCGCGTTGCATTACCTTGCGCGATCCGGTGGTGGAGCGGGCGCTTGGGGTGTTGACGTTGCCCGGGGGAGAGCTGTCGGCGGCGGCGCAGGCGTTGTTTGATGTGCTCAAAGAGGAAAACCTTGGGCAACGAGTTGCCATGAGCTGATCACAATCCTCTGTACTGATCACAGTCCCTGTGGGAGCGGGCTTGCCCGCGATAGGGCCGGCACATCCAGCATATTTATCGACAGATCCACCGCCATCGCGGGCAAGCCCGCTCCCACAGGGATGGTGTTTTCTTCAGGGGGCAAAGCGTTCGGCCAGCAATGGCAACAACCGCTCGCACGCCCCCTCGATCTTCAAATCCAGCATCTCATCCGCCCGGGTCTTGCCCAGGTTGATCGCGATCAACGGCTTGCCCTGATCCGCCACCGCCCGGCACAAACGAAATGCCGAATAGGCCATCAACGAAGACCCGAGTACCAACAACCCGGCAGCCTGTTCAACGGCTGCCATCGCCTTGGCCGCCGTGGCCTGCGCGACGTTCTCGCCAAAGAACACCACATCCGGCTTCATCCGTTCCCCGGCGCAATGCGGGCAGCGGGGGACCTGGAAGCGTGCCTCGAAGGCCGGGTCGAGCAAGGTGTCGCCGTCCGGCGCCTGTACCGCGTCGACACCGGCCAGGTACGGGTTCTGTGTTTCCATCAGGTGCTGGATCGAATCGCGCTCGCTGCGCCGACCGCAATCCAGGCACAAAACCCGGTGCAGACTGCCGTGGAGCTCGATCACGTCATGGCTGCCGGCCTGGTCGTGCAAGGTGTCGACGTTCTGGGTGATCAACCCGCTGATCTGCCCCATGCCTTGCAAACGGGCCAGGGTGTCGTGGGCCACGTTCGGCTGCGCCAGATGCACCCGTGGCCAGCCGAGCATCGCCCGCGCCCAATAGCGTCGCCGGGACTCCGGGGCCGAGAGAAATTCCTGATACATCATCGGCTGCCTGCCACGCCGCACGCCCTGGTTGTCGCGATAATCCGGAATGCCCGATGGCGTGCTGATACCGGCCCCGGTCAGCACGGCAAACGGCGCGTCGGCCATGAGCTGATGGAGGCGATCGAGCTGTTCATGGATCCGGCGGTCAAGCATGTCGGGAAACCTGTAGGAGTGAGCCTGCTCGCGATGGAGTGTCAGTCGACATCAATATAGCTGACACACCCTCATCGGAACGCCGCCCGGAGCAAGCTCGCTCCTACAGATGGCGGCGGGGACTATTTACGCGCCTCCAGTATCAGGTTGAACGGCGTTTCCGTGGCGCGGCGAAAACGGGTGAATCCAGCCTCGCTGAACACCTTGCGCAACCGTGCTTCACCGGCCTGGGCGCCGAGGCCGAGGCCGACTTCCTGGGACAGCGAGTTGGGCGTGCAGATGAAGGTCGAGGCCGCGTAGAACAGGCGTCCGACCGGGTTGACGTTGTCGTCGAGCAGATCGTTGGCGTAGGGCTCGACCAGCAACACGGTGCCGTCGTCCTTCAATGACTCATAGGCATGTTTGGCCGCACCCACCGGGTCGCCCATGTCGTGCAGGCAGTCGAAGTAGCAGATCAGGTCATAGTCACTGCCGGGGTAGCTTTTGGCCGTGCCCTGGAAGAACCGGGCACGACCGGACACACCGCCTTCTTCGGCGCGTTGGGTGGCGACGGTAACGGAGGGCGCGTGGTAGTCGAAACCGACGAAGCGCGAATCAGGAAAGGCCTGGGCCATGATCACCGTGGAGGCGCCATGGCCGCAGCCGATGTCCGCCACTTTGGCCCCGGCTTCCAGTTTGGCCACCACACCGTCGAGGGCCGGCAACCATTCGGCGACCAAATGGGCTTTGTAGCCGGGGCGGAAGAAGCGTTCGGTGCCGCTGAACATGCACGGATGGTGATCGCCCCAGGGCAGGGCACCGTTGCCGCGCATGGCGTTGACCAGCTTGTCCTTGTCGTGGAAAAACGACGCGACCACGCTGATCCCGCCCGCCACATAGACCGGTGAGTCTTCGTTTGCCAAAGCCATGGCTTGCTCTTCGGGCAGGCGGAACTGGCCGTCATGGTGTTCCATGTAGCCGGAGGCGGCGTGGGCGCTGAGCCATTCGCGCAGCAGGCGGGTGTTGCAGCCGGTTTTCCCGGCAAGGGTTTCGGGGGTGATCGGCTGGCAGTCGGCCATCGCCCGGTACAGGCCGAGCTCTTCGCCGAGGATGACGTTGGCGAGCATCGCCGCGCCGCCCATGTCATTTACCAGTTTGCCCATGAAATCGTTGAGTCTGGCCTCGTCCATCATCTGTGCTCCTTCAACAGGATCACGGTCCAGGGGCAGTGTCTGGCGAGGTGTTCGCCGCTGGGCGGTGGTCGTGGGAATGTGCAGGGCACCAAGCGGGTCCTGTGTGCGTTGAGTCTAGTTCGGGCCTTGTACTGCGGGGTCTGGCGCGACGAAAGCCCCTTGTGGCTGGATTTTCTGTTTCGACACCGAACCCTGTGGGAGCGGGCTTGCCCGCGATGAGGCCGGCAGATCCAACATCTTTGGTGACCGGCACACCGCCATCGCGGGCAAGCCCGCTCCCACAGTATTCAGCGGTGGCCGTCGGTATCGCATGTATCTCACTGTATCTCACCCGCCTTTCGATACAGTCCCGCGCAACTTCAGGCTCCAGCCGAACACAGTCCCGATACACCCCTTCGATTAACTGTGTCTCAAGGCGGGCACCTGCCCGCAATCCTGGACACGCGCGAGATCGACACCATGCAGACATCCATTGCCCCCGTAGCCAGGGCCAGCGCAGGGCTTGGCCTGCGTCGCGGTTTGCTCAAAGAACTGCAAGCGGCCCCGGCCGGACATTTCGACTTTCTGGAAGTCGCGCCGGAGAACTGGATCGGCATCGGCGGTGCCCATGGTGCGGCGCTGCGGGCGCTGGCCGAGCGTTATCCGTTGTCCTGTCACGGCCTGTCCCTGTCCCTGGGCGGGCCGTCGCCGCTGGACGTCGGGTTTTTGCAGGAAGTCCGGGGTTTTCTCGATCACTACAACGTGCCGCTGTACAGCGAACATTTGAGCTATTGCAGCGATGACGGCCACCTGTACGACCTGTTGCCGCTGCCGTTTACCGAAGAGGCGGTGCACCACGTCGCCGCGCGTATTCGTCAGGCCCAGGACATCCTTGGCCGGCGTCTGGCGGTGGAAAACGTCTCCTACTACGCCGCGCCCCAACAGGACATGGACGAGGTGACGTTCACCAATGCGGTGTTGCGCGAGGCTGATTGCGACCTGCTGCTGGACGTCAACAATGTCTACGTCAACTCGATCAACCACGGTTTCGATCCGCAGGCGTTTCTCGCGGGCATCGATGCGGGCCGGGTGGTGGCGATGCATATCGCCGGGCATTTCGACGAGTCCGATACCTTGAAAATCGACACCCATGGCGCTTCGGTGAAGCCGGCGGTGTGGTCGTTGCTGGCCCAGGCCTACGCCCGGTTCGGTGCTCGGCCAACCTTGCTGGAGCGCGATTTCAATTTTCCGGCATTCGCCGAACTGGTGGCGGAGTTGCAGACCATTCGCCACCTGCAACAGGAGGTTTGAACCGTGGATAAACAATCGTTGCATCACCAGCAAAGCGCCATGGGCCGGTACCTGCGTGATCCCGGGCATTTCTCGCCACCGGCCGAAATGGACCCTGCCCGGGCGCAGGTGTATTGCGACCTGGTGTTTGCCAATCTGTCGTCATTGCTCAGTGGCACCTTTCCGGTATTGCTGAAAATTTTGGGCGATGAGCACTGGCGTTCACTGGTGCGGATTTTTTTGCGGGACTATCGCGCCCGCACGCCGAAGTTTGGCGAGATCGCCCAGGAGTTTGTCGAATTTCTCGCGACTGAGCCTCAAGCGTTGAGCGATGGGCCGTGGCCACCGTTCATGGTGGAGCTGGCGCATTACGAGTGGGTGGAAATGGCCTTGCAACAGTCCGACGCCGAGCCTCTGGTTGCCGGTGATGCTGCGTTGCTGCTGGAGCGGCCGTTGCAGGTGTCGGCGCTGGCCTGGCCGTTGGCGTATGCCTGGCCGGTGCAACAGGTGGGGCCGGATCATCAGCCGGACGCTTTGCCTGATCAGCCGACATTGCTGCTGGTGCGGCGAGCGGAGGACTGGAGTGTGAGGTTTTCCGAACTGAGTCCGTTGGCGTGGCGGTTGTTGCAGAGAATTGACGAGTTTCCCGAAGTGACCGGGCGTGAACAGTTGCAAGGATTGGCGGTCGAGGCGGGGCAGGTTGGTTCATCGGAGTTTTTCGAGGGTGGTCTGAGGTTGTTGCGGCAGATGCATGGGGAAGGGGTTGTCGGGGTTGTTTGATCTTCTTTGACCTTGGCGGCCTTCAGGCCGACCAGGTTCTTGGCAGACTGGGTACATATCCGTTGCTGCGTTAACGGCGGCTGGCGATTTCGCCCTGACGGCGCCCTGATAGCAGCCCAATCTCTTGCAGGTATACCCGGATCAATTGTAGGAGCGAGCTTGCTCGCGAGACGGCCTGCCAGCCGGTCGAAATCTTGCTGATGTACTTAGTACCTGTGAGCGAGCTTGGTCCGGGCGGTGTTCCGACGATAGCGGCCTGCCAGCCGACCATTCTATACAGCTGCTCTGGCATTCCTCGCTCCGAACCGAAAATGTCTACACCGGCAATCTCAACTCCGCACACAACCCGCCACCCTCACGATTGCTCAAGGTCAACGACCCTCCAATCGCGACCGCCAATTGCTGGGCGATCGCCAGCCCCAGCCCGGTGCCGCCGGTGCTGCGGTTGCGGGAATTTTCCACGCGATAGAACGGTTCCATCACTTGCTTGAGTTCTTCTTCAGCGATGCCCGGACCGCGGTCGAGGATCTTGATCGACAGGTTGCCATCGGCCTGTTTTTCCACTTGCAACTCGGCAGCACCGGCAAACTTCAATGCGTTGTCCGTGAGGTTGACCAGCACCCGGCGCAAGGCGTGGGGGCGGGTGTCGATGATGGTGGCGCTTTTGCCTTCGAGCTGCACGTCCTTGCCCATGTCCTGGTAGTCGAACACCAGGCTGTCGAGGAACGAGTCGAGATCGGTGCGGCGGCTTTCTTCGGTGGCACCGTGGATGCTGCGGGCGTAGGCGACGCCTTCGCGGACCAGGTGTTCCATCTCGCCCAGGTCGTTCAACAGTTTGTCTTTTTCGCTAGAGTCGTCCATGAACTCGGCGCGCAGTTTCATGCGGGTGATCGGGGTTTGCAGGTCGTGGGAGATCGCCGCGAGCAACTGCATGCGTTCCTTCAGATAGGCCGCGATGCGTGCCTGCATCGAGTTGAAGGCCTTGGCGGCGTGGGCGACTTCGGTCGGGCCTTTTTCGTCCAGGAGTACTGGGTGTGCGTTGGGGTCCAGGGTTTCGACGGCACCGGCGAGGCGGGTGAGGGGGCGGATGGCGATCCTGACCGCC
The DNA here is from genome assembly GCF_056400405.1 of Pseudomonas sp. P5_B3. Taxonomy (NCBI): domain Bacteria; kingdom Pseudomonadati; phylum Pseudomonadota; class Gammaproteobacteria; order Pseudomonadales; family Pseudomonadaceae; genus Pseudomonas; species Pseudomonas sp. P5_B3. The sequence goes on from NZ_JBFULI010000041.1 coordinate 17,321, forward strand.
AGCCAGGAACAGGCAAGCATCAGCGCCAGTTGCCCGAGCAGCACGATGGGCAGCCAGGGCGACAACGGGACCATCGCCGGGCGGACGTCGATGGTCAGCGGGCTGCCATCGGCGAGTTTCAGGTGCACTTGAAAGTGTTTGCTCGGGCCGGGGATGTCGGTAAAGGTCATCGGGTAGTCATGGCCGATGGCGTCCTTGATCGAGGCGATGGCAATGGGCGCATCGGGCATGTCGGTGCGTATGGGCGTGCCCGGCGAACCCTCATTGAGCATGTAACTGTAATTGCGCCGTTCCAGTTGTTTGAGCCAAGCGGCTCGCTCATCGGCGGGCAAGCGGTCGAGAATGGCAACGGAGGTGGATACGTCGGTTTCCAGGTTGCCGAGCATGGTGTTTTTCGAGGACTCGTAGCGCTCGTAATACTGCGCGCCAAAGGACAACGCCTGGGCGAGGATCAGGCCGATCAGGAAAATCAGCGACAGCCGCGAGGCCAGGGACCGCGGCCAATGCAGCGCCTGCGTCATGATTGATCGCCCAGGATTTCCACCGGCAGGGAAAACACATAGCCTTCGCTGCGCACGGTCTTGATGTAGGCCGGTTCGCGGGCGTCGTCGAGCAGGCGCTGGCGCAGGCGACTGACCAGCAGATCGATGGAGCGGTCGAACAGGTCGGCGTCGCGGCCTTGGGTCAGGTTCAGCAACTGATCACGGTTGAGCACTCGTTGCGGATGGTCGAGAAACACCCGCAGCAATCGATATTCGGCACCGCTCAGGGCGACCATGGTGCCGTCTTCGTCGAGCAGGTGACGGGCCGAGGTGTCCAGGCGCCATCGCCCAAAGGCCAGCAGGCGGCCGGCTTCGGTCACCACCAGGTTCGGCGGCAGCATGCGGGTGCGCCGCAGCACCGCGTTGATCCGCGCCAGCAGTTCACGGGCGGCGAATGGCTTGACCAGGTAGTCGTCGGCGCCCATTTCCAGGCCGAGGATGCGATCGGTTTCATCGTTGCGGGCGGTGAGCATCAGCACCGGCGTGGCCTTGTGTTTGCCGGCGCGCAATTCGCGGCAGAGCAACAGGCCATCGTCCCCCGGCATCATGATGTCGAGCACGATCAGGTCCACCGGGGTGGTTTCCAGAAAGGCGCGCATCTGCCGTCCATCCGCCACGACCGTGGTGCGCAGGCCGTTCTTCTTCAGGTAGTTGCCTACCAGCTCGCGGATTTCGCGGTCATCGTCAACGATGAGGATGTGATCAACGTGATCCATTGGGCCAAACCTCTGATAAATGGGGAATGCCACACAGTCTATCGAGCCTGGGCGGGCTCGCCTGCCGCCCTTTGTATTGCAGTGTATCTGGCTTGCCTGAGGATACACACGAAGGCAAAAAAGCCGATTTTCAGCGGTTTTGTATGGCTCTGTATCTGCGCCCGGTTCTGATACGCAGCGATTGATTCACGCCGATTCCCGACACAGACGAGATACCTCGCAAGCTTTTAATAGGTTCCATCGAGGCAAACCAGACCGCCTCGGATCAACCAACGATCGACCTGTTGAAACCCTGAGGAACTCGCCATGAACACCAAGGCCATCTACGCCGCCTGCCTGTTTGCCGCCCTGAACATCTGCACCCTGTCGGCCCGTGCCGAAGCCGATGTCGCTCCGAAAACCTACACCTACGGCACCCAACTTGACATCAGGAAAGTGGTGTCGCTGACCGAAGACGCTACGCCTTCCTGCGGGGTGGTAAATGCGCGGCTGACCTACCTCGACGCTCAGTCGAAATCCCAGGTGCTGGATTACCGAAAATTCGCCGACAACTGCAACTCGCAAAACTGAGTGTTGCGACCAACGATCGCCCAAACCATTTGAAACAGGAAGGACATCATGAACAACGTTTCCCGCTTTTTGACCGCCATCGCCTTTTCCGTCGCCGGCGCGGCAGCCCATGCCAACGCCGCTGTCGAGCAAAGCACCTGCGCCAGCAACACCTGCTTCCAACTCACGCCGGTGGCAGAGAAGGGCACCCATGGCTTCCTTGCGCAGGACGGCTCCAGCCGTACGCCGCAAGGGCAGATGCTCGCCGAGAACGGTGCCAGCCGCACGCCTCAGGGGCAGTTGCTGGATGAGCAGACGGCTTGAGAACACCCCCCAATCCACTGTGGGAGCGAGCTTGCTCGCGATGGCGATGGTTCAGTCAACGATGTGTCGCCTGACCGGACGCTATCGCGAGCAGGCTCGCTCCTACAGTGGTGATGTGTCGCCCTCTAACCTGAATTAGGTGATCCCATGTTACTCATCGCTTTCCTGGGCGGCATATTGACCGTCCTCAGCCCGTGCATCCTGCCGGTCGTGCCATTCCTGTTTGCCGGGGCCGACCGCACACGCTCCTCGATCCTGCTTACCCTCGGCGGCATGGTCCTGACCTTTGCCCTGGTCTCCAGCCTGGCCGTGGTCAGCAGTGAGTGGGTGATTCAGGCCAGCAACACCGGCCGCCACGTAGCGCTGGTGGTGATGGTGCTGTTCGCCCTGTCGCTGATTTCCGCGCGGGTCGGCGACTGGCTGGCCCGTCCCTTCGTGTTGCTGGGTAATCGCATCGACCCGAACTCGCGCAAAATGTCCGGTCCGCTGGCTTCGATCATGATCGGTGTCGCTACCGGGCTGCTCTGGGCACCGTGCGCCGGGCCGATCCTCGGGGTGATTCTGACCAGCGCCATGCTGCAGGGCGCGAACGCCGGCACCAGTCTGTTGTTGGTGGCCTATGGTGCCGGCAGTGCGCTGTCCCTGGGCACCCTGATCTTTGCCGGTCGCGGCCTGGTCAATCGCTTGAAACCGTCGATTCCGGTTACGGGCTGGTTGCGCCGAGGCGCCGGGGTTGCGGTGCTGGCCGGAGCAGCGGTGATTGCAACAGGGGCCAACGACCTGTTGCTGGCCAACACTTCATCGGAAGGTGTCAGCGGCGTAGAGAAAGGTGTGCTGGAAACCGTGCCGAAAGTCGTCGATTACCTGGTCAGCAAGGTCAAGGCCGACAGCACCATGGACAACGCCCAAGGCGTCATGCCGTCGCTGTCCGGTGCGGTGGACTGGCTCAACTCGCCCGCACTGACCAACGAAGCCCTGAAAGGCAAAGTGGTGCTGGTGGACTTCTGGACCTTCGACTGCATCAACTGCAGGCACACCCTGCCGTACGTGAAGGACTGGGCGAAGAAATACGAAAAGGACGGACTGGTGGTGATCGGCGTGCACACACCCGAATACGGCTTTGAACGCATCATCGACAACGTCAGGGCCAAGGTGAAGGAATACGGCATCACCTACCCGGTGGCGATCGACAACAACTACGCGATCTGGCGCAACTTCGACAACCAGTACTGGCCGGCGCACTACCTGATCGATGCCAAGGGGCAGGTGCGTTACACCCACTTCGGTGAAGGCAGCTACGACACGCAGGAGAAGATGATTCAGCAGTTGCTGGAGGAGGCCAAGGCCGGCGCTCCAGCGGCGTAATCCGCTTGATCAATGGCTCACAGGTCTCGCGCCATGAGCCATTGTTCTTTTTCCCACGCTTCAAAACGCTCTTGCACCACCCAGCCGCGCTTGGCGTAATAAACGCTCTGGTCCTGAGTGTGCAGGTAGATCCTCTTCTCGCCGCTGGCTTTGGCTTGCGCGCAAATCCCTTCGATCAACCGCTCCGCCAGGCCCTTACCGCGTGCCTCGGGGGTGATGAACACACAAGCGAGCCACGGCCCCAGATCCGGGCGATGGTCCAGGTCAGCCCTGGCCAGTGCTGCGCCGCCCAACAGCTCGTTGTGGTCGAGGGCGACCAGACATTTCCAGTCGCCGTTGTTTTGGCCTTCGGCGAACTCTCGTTGCCAATCGGACAGGGACTGTCCGGTGTATTCGTAGTGGAACTGCTGGTGGATCCACGAAGCGAATGTGTTGCTGTGCTGCATATGTCGAGCAAGCCAGTCCAGGCGGGGTGCCATGTTGTGAGTCCTTTCAGAGGTCAGTCGCTGGGTAGCGAGAGTAGCGGGCCTGGGCGGTGCTGTCGCCCCCGCTGGCTCAGCGACCGCTCAAGTGATTCGAGGCCGCCTGACCGCGCCGCCACGCCGCCGGCGGCGCACCATACTCGCGACGAAAGGCGCGGCTGAAGGCGGTATCGGTCTGGTAGCCGACTTCTTCGGCGATCCGCGTCAAGGAGCTGTTGCTGCTGCGCAACAGATTGGCGGCCAGCAACATGCGCCATTGCGTCAGGTATTGCATCGGCGATACCCCCACCAGTTGCTGGAAGCGCTCGGCCAACACCGATCTTGAGGTGCTGGCGGTGCGCGCCAGTTCGTCCAGGGTCCAGGCGTGGCAGGGTTTTTTGTGCAAGGCGTTGAGGGCGGCGCCGACGATGCGGTCGCGCACGCCGGCCAGCCAGCCGGTGCGACCTTCACCCTGTTCGTTCATGTACAGGCGCAGCACTTCGATGAACAGCACTTCGGCCAGTTTGGCCAATACCCCTTCGCCGCCGGGGCGAGGCGAGCGGGCTTCGGCGAGGGCATAGCGCACCGAGGATTCCAGCCAGATACCGGCATTCGAACCGCGCACATTGACTTGCACCACGGCCGGCAAGCCTTTGAGCAACATGCCCGCCAGGCGTGTGTCGCAGGCCAGGTAACCGCACACCAACCGGGTGACCGCGCCACCCCCGCCATAGCTCAATTGGCGAGGGCGGCGCGCCAGCACCGCATCCAGTCGCGCACCCGTGGCCGGGGGCAATCCGGGATGTGAGCACATGCGATGGGCATCGCCCTGGGGGAAGATCACCACGTCGCCCGCACTCAGCAGCAGCGGCGGGTCATCGCCCAACTCCACGTAGCACTCGCCCTCGGTGATCAGGTGAAAGATCACCACCCGTTCCGCATCGGGCTCCAGAAACGGCGCGGCGGTGTCGGCGCTGGGCGACTGGTAGCACCAGGGCGCGGTGAACCGGGCGTTGATAAAGATCGCGCCGACCAGGTGCACGACGCGCAGGGTCTGTGACAGAGCGTCCATTGGGGTTTCCCCGTGGGAGGTTCCTGATTGTGAACGCGCCTGCGCGCAACGTGGAATCTCCGGACGATCGGGTAGGGTTGGGCGACGATCGGACAGGACGCCAACGCCGGTGAGGGCGATAGTTTGCCCACAGGGTGAGTGCCGCCCTGCCATCCAGAACAAGAAAAGAGAGGTTGCCATGCCGAAGTTCGTCATTGAACGCGAGATCCAGGGCGCTGGAGCATTATCGGAAAGGGATTTGAAAGCCGCTTCGCAAAAGTCCTGCCGGGCGTTGCGTGAGTTGCCAGAGGTGCAGTGGCTGCAGAGTTATGTCACCGGTGACAAGCTCTATTGCGTGTACATCTCGCCGAGCGAGGAGCAGATCAGGGAGCACGCCCGGGTGAGCGGGTTTCCCGCCAATCGCATTTCCCAGGTCATGAACATTATCGACCCGACAACGGCGGAGTAACCGCGGCCGGACCCGATTCGTGTTTCACCCCAGAGACCGTTTCCATGAGTACACCTATTGATCTGACTGCCTGCAAATCGTCGGCGCTGCCACCGGACGGCGCCGTGGCTCTGGAAACGGACCTGACCGAGTTGATCAACCGGATGAACCGGGCAGGCGACAAGTCGCTGGTGGTGCGAGTGAATACCTGGAAGTGGTGATCACGCGGCGGTGAGCGAAAGCAATGCAAAACCCTGTGGGAGCAAGCTCGCTCCCACAGGGGGGGCTGTGGTGGTCAATGGTATCTAAATCACTACGGCACCACGCGCCTCCAGCAACTCGCGCAACACCGACCGATGACAATGGGCTTCATCCTCGCAATAACAGCCCACGGCCAGGGACGTCCGGTGGGACAGCGCGGCCAGCAGATCAAGCATCTGACTGGCAGCGGGCTGGCTCATCTCGGTCTTGAACTTGCGTCTGAACACCTCCCAGGCCTTGGCGTCTTGCGCAGCCTTGGCCTCGGCCACCAGCTCCGCGCTGGGTGACAGCAACGGCTGCCAGACATCATAAAAATCCCGACGGGCGAAATCCGCTTTCGGTACGCCACGGGGAGGGCGGCGTACCGTGCCCAGGCGCAAACCTTCGTCGGGGCGGCGCGGTGATCCGAGTTGAACGATATGGACCGCCATGGCTACTTGTGCCTCGATTCATCGAACCACTCCAGCGCCGTGCGCCACAGGCAGATGCCCAGGAAGTACGCCGACATCAGCAGCCACAGCCCCATCACCAACGGGTTGATCAGTGGATGGTTGAGCACCAGCGACAAACTGCACAGCAACCAGATGGCCGTCACCGCAATGTTGATAGGCATGAAGCGGCGCACGCGAAACGGGTGCAGGAATTTCATCCGGCTCACGGTCAGCAGGGCCAGGCCAATGACTGTAACGAAGGTGATCCACGGTGACGGGGCGATGATGTACAGGCACAGGGCAACCACGTTCCAGGCGGCGGGGAAGCCCTGGAAGTAGTTGTCCTTGCTCTTCATGTTGACGTTGCAGAAACAGAACAGCGACGACACCAGAATCAGCGACACGGTCAACAACAAGGTGTAGTCCGGCAACGGGATGTAGCGATAGATGAACAGCGCCGGGATAAACACATAGGTCAGGTAATCGATCACCAGGTCGAGGATCGAGCCATCGAAGCTCGGCAGCACTGACTGCACGTTGACCTTGCGTGCCAGCGCACCGTCCAGCCCGTCGACGATCAGGGCGACACCCAGCCACAGCAGGCAATGGGTCGGTTGGTTGTCCAGCAGGGACAGGGTGGCCAGGAAAGCGGTGACCACGCCAGTGGCCGTAAAACCATGGGCACCCCATGCTTTGAGTCTGGCGATGTACAGGGTTGAAATCACGGGGGGCGTTCTCCAGTGAATGAAGCAAGCCAGTTGTCACCTCGCGTACGGGGGCGGTGGCAAACCGGGTCGGGTTGCAGGTATCGACCGGGTATCCGGGAATAAGGTTCACCACCCATGAATCTTAGCTAAACACACCGGACAAATCCGCGCTCGCGAAGGCGCGTCAGCCCAACGGTGCTGGCACATTCACCTGCGAGGTCTATCGTTGCCTGACTGGATAACCCCCCTGCTAAAGAGGACTAGCGTCTGATCAGCACTGAAATCGGGCGTCACCCCGCAGCCTCCTGGGTCGTCCGGTGGCCCTGGTCCGCGCGCCGGATGGTATCGCTGACGAGCTGTTTTTCCAGAAGAATGCCGAGCAACTGGCAATCACCGTCGCAAGGCGTCGGCGAGTCGGGAAGAGAAAGTGAAGGGTTCGGTCAGGGAGGGACCCCCAGGTCGCGAGGGAGCAAGCTCCCTTGCCACCTGGGCGGGTGTTACTTGAGGAACGCCTGGAAGTCGGTACCCAGTTTGTCGATCGCTGCCTTGAAGTCCTTGGCGGTAATCTTCTGGCTTTCGTTTTCCAGGGCGGTGCCAAACACCTTGCGCACCACTTTGGCCACGGTCTGGTTGCTCTTGGCGTCAACGAACTCGGCTTCGATGAACAGGGTGGTGTCCTGGTCGCGGTGACCGGTGGCGGCCTGAGTTGCCCCGACAACGGCCGCAACGGGTACCACTTCATACCACTTCATGCCTTCGTTTTCGGCGTTCACCCCGGTAATCGCCGCCCGCATGATCAGGGGCCGGGAACCCGCCGGGGCGGATGAGGAAGTGGGTACTACACGGTACTTCTGACCCAGCGAGGCCTTGGCCTTGCTGGTCATGTAGTTCTGAATGTCGGTCAGCGTCTGCTGGTTGACCCGCTCATTGGGTTTGGGGGCCGGGTAAAGCTCCAGTTTGTTGAACACCACAGTGTCATAAGCATTCGGGTTCCACGAAGGGCTGACCCAGCGCATCGCGGTTCCGCCGCTCTGCGTTTGGACTTCCTGCAGGTTGTTGTAGTTGGACAGGAAGCCAGAGTATTGCTCCTTCTCCGTCACTTTCGAGGTGCAACCGCCTAGCAACAGACTGGCCAGCGCGGCGCCGACAAGCAGGTTTCGGGACAGATTCATAGTGGTGTTTACTCCTTGGGTGAAATCGTCGTTCTTTCGTTTACAAAACATCAGAATCGCCAGGTCATATTCCCGGTCAAGGCTTGAATCCAGGCATTGTCGAATTCACCGGAAACTCGATTGCCCGATACGGATTTGGCCTGGTCCACCGGCATGTCGCCGATCCAGACCATGGCCCAGCTGACGTTGACATCGGTGTCCTTGTTCAGGGCATAGGTGGCTCCTGTGGCAATGCGCCAGGATTCGCTCATCGGCACGACCACGCTACGGTTGCTGTCCGAGACGGCACTGCTGTCGTAGGCCACGCCGAAGTTCCACAACCACTGCTCGGTGGCCTGGTATTGCGCGCCAAGGGAAAGGTGCCAGGTGTCCTTGAAGCCGGCGTCGACCGTTGTCGATTGCGCACCAAAGGCCGTGGTGTCGACCTCTACGGCGATGTCGCCGAACTCGGACCAGTCCTGCCAGTTGGCCGAGGCCAGCAGCGCCCATTGCCGGTCCAGTTGCTGGAACAGGCTCAGGGTGACGGTTTGCGGCACCTTCATGTCGAGTTCGGTGTTGGTGTTGTTGACGCGCTCGAGCAGACGTCCGTCGCCCTTCACATCGAGCCGGTCCTCGAAGTCCAGGTCGACCTGGCTGGTGTAGGTCAGGCCGATGCGCGTGCCGGGTTGCGGGGCGTAGATCACGCCGACGTTGGCGCCATAGCCCCAGGTGTTGTCCCGGTACTTGAATTGGCCGTCAGAGCGGTCAGTGAAGCCGAAAGGGGAGCGGTCGATGGCGGTGTCTGCCTTCAACATGCCGTACATGGCCTTGATGCCCAGGCCGACCGACCACTGCTCGTTGAAGCGATAAGCCACGCTCGGTACCAGCGACAGGCCGAGCAGGCTGGAGTTCTGTGCGAAGTAGCGGCCGGACCAATCGTTGTCGTAGTTGACCGCCAGCCCGAAGTCACCGTACTGGCCGAAACCGACGCTCCAGTGCTCGTCCAGTTCATGGCTGATGAAGAAGCTGCCACCGGGAATCGGATCGAGGGCATTGCCACTGCCGCTGCCCGGGGTGTTGGTGCCGGAGTCGCGGTCGAAGCTCAGGTCGCCATACAGAACCTGCAAGCCGGCGGTGATTTGCGTGCCCGGCAGGTAGCTCATGCCCGCGGGGTTGCTGGCGATGGTCGAGGGGCCTTGTGCACGGGCGGCGGCACCGGCGTTGGCCAGGCCGGCGTTATCAGTGCCGATTTCATAGAGCATGATGCCGCCGGCCCAGGCTTGTTGGCAGCACAGGACAAGTAGCGCAGAGGCGGGCAGGGTAGCGGTTTTTGTCGGCATTGAAATCCCTCAGCAATTGTCCTTTTCGAATACGGGTGGACTGCACCAGCCACCCGTGGATTCGGCTGTTACTTGGCCATCTCTGCCCTGGCCGCGGCGATCTTGGCTTTAACAGAGTCGAGGTTGAAACTCGCGCCTTTTTGCATCGGCGGGAACTCGATCGCTGTTTCTGCCAGTTTGGCCACCTGCTGCTGGACGAACACGAAACGCCAGAATTGGAACTTGAACCAGTCGAAGTATTGTTGCGAACCCTGCGCGGCCTGATTTTCCGGCCAGCCCATGCGCTCGAACGGGTCGAGTCGAAGATTGGTCAGGATCGGCACGTCCACAGCAACTTTAGCCCCCAACCAGCCACCCGGTTGGTCAATGAAGCGATATTTGTAGTCGTCTATGCGCACTGCACCCAAGGCGCTCTCTCCAAAGTAGAAGACTTCATGCCGGTTCGACGGACCTTTTCCGGTGATCATTGGAGTTTGATCATAGCCGTCCAGGTGAACTTTGTAGGTGGTGTCGCCCAATTTTTTGCCCTTGAGCAGCTCCGCCGCGATGTTCGGGTTACCCGCCGCCGCGACCAGAGTCGGGAACCAGTCCATGCCGGACATGATGCCGTTGGCGATCTGGTTGGCCGGCACCTTGCCCGGCCAGCGAATGATCGCCGGCGCCCGGAAGCCACCTTCCATGACCGTGCCTTTACCCATGGCGAACGGCGTCGTGCCGCCATCGGGCCAGGTGAAGTTTTCCGCACCGTTGTCGGTGGTGAAAATCACGATGGTGTTGTCGTCCATGCCGTCTTTTTTCAGCTTCGCCAGGACGTCGCCAACGATGTCATCGAGCTGCGCCATGCCGGCTTCCTGTTCTGACCAGCCATTCTGCGAGTTGCGCATGGCTTCGTACTTGTCGGACAGGTGCGTGACGATGTGCATGCGGGTCGGGTTGAGCCAGACGAAGAACGGTTTGTCGTCCTGCTTGGCCTTGTCGATGAAAGAGAAGGCCTTGTCGCGAATCTCCTCGTCGACGGTTTTCATCCGCTCCGGATAGAGCGTGCCGGCGTCCTCGATTTTCTGCTTGCCCACCTTGCCCCAGCGCGGCATCACGGTCGTGTCATCGGTAGTGGAGGCCCAGCTGTGGACCATGTTGCGTGGGCCAACCGAGTCCAGCAGTTCCTTCGGATAATTGGGGTGCGCCGGGTCTTCCATGGCGTCGAGGTGATAGAGGTAGCCGAAGAATTCATCGAAACCGTGGACGGTGGGCAGGAACTGGTTGAGGTCGCCCAAGTGGTTCTTGCCGAACTGGCCGGTGGCATAACCCATGGCCTTGAGGGTGGTCGCGATGGTGACGGCTTCGGCGGGAATGCCCACGGGCGAGCCGGCCTGGCCGACGGTGGTCATTCCCGTACGAATCGGCAGTTCGCCGGTGATGAAGTTGGCGCGCCCGGCGGTGCAACTGGCCTCGGCGTAATAGTCGGTGAAACGCATGCCTTCGTTCGCCAGCTGATCAAGGTTGGGGGTTCTGCCGGCCATCATGCCCTGGTTGTAGACGCCGATATTCGACCAGCCGACATCGTCGCCCATGATCACCAGAATGTTGGGGGACTTGTCAGCGGCCAGGGTCTGGCCGGGAAGCGCCATGGCAGACAACAACAGGGGGATAGCGAAAATCGAGGATGAGGTTGTCCGATTCATGTGGAGCTCCTGCGTACAAGCGTGAGTACATCGAGACGAGCCCCCAACCGTCGTTGAAATTCGTATCCCCCGCGGAGAGCGTAGGTTTGAATTACGAAATATCCAGTAATGGATGGTCAGAAAGTTAGTGTTTCAGGCGCTTTTCAGCGAAATGGCTTTGCGCTAAAGGCACCGTCAGAGAGAGGGACGGACACGGGTGTCACCAGCGAAACATGGGCAACGGCCGCAGCGGCGAGCGGAGTAATTGTCGTGCGCAAAGCTTCATTAGCATCGAGTGAAAGCCATGATCGGGAAAGGTCGCCTGCACGGTTTTGATGAAGCTTCGGGGCAAGCCGAAACGCACCAGTCCCAGGGACACATCCACCAGATCGGCCTGGCGGAAGGGTTCGACACTGTCGGCGTAAGCGCCGCGATACCGGCGCAGCTTGTGATGCTCAAGTATCAACGCGCTGACTTCATCCTTCAGTTCCGGTCGTTGCTGGCTGTCGAGGTACTCGATGGCCAGAGCAATGGACGGGGGCAGGTAGTCGAGGGTGTCATCGGTCCAGATACCCAGGTCATGAAACGCCGCCGCGATTTGTACGGCATCCGGGGGCAGGCCATCGGCAGCGCTGAGAGCACCATGGAAATTCAGCACCCGGTAAATGTGGTTGCGGTAGCCCTGCAGGTCGGCACCGATGGCCAGGGCGTACGTGGTGAGAATCTTGTCGGTGAGGGGGAATTCGAGAAGAGGTTTCATCAGGCGTCACGCAACAGGTCGTTGGCATTGAGCAGTTCGTAGGCAATCTCCGGGCGCTTTTCCATGGCTCGGCGAATGGCGGCGGGTATGTTGGCGCGGGTCTTGCGGCACAGCCCCGGCAGTTCGCCAATCTGGATGCCGATGCCGCGCATGGTGCGCACTTCATTGAAGCCGGGGGCGATGTCCACGCGGATACCCAACTGTTCGAACATGCGCCGTTTCACGTGCTCAAGATCGCTCAGGCTCTGCAGGTTTTCCAGGCGTTCGATCAGGCGTTTTTCTTCGTTGCGGGTCAGAAACAGAATGCGCAGGTCCGCCCCCGGAGTTTCCAGCAGCGGGTCACGCCCGCAGTCGCAGGCGCCGGGCGGGCAGGGTGAGCGGATCGCAGCGGTGGTGGTCATGGGGATCAATCATAGAGCGCTGTGATCGAGTTTGCCCATAGGGATTTGATGGGTATGCGAAGCAATGTAGGAGCGAGCCTGCTCGCGATGGCGGAGTGTCAGGCCACAGAGATGTTGGCTGCAAAAACGCTATCGCGAGCAGGCTCGCTCCCACAGGTGTTGCGGTGAATCGGTTGGACCTATTTCAGTACCAGCATCCGATAAACCCCGTCTTCGACTTCGATCCCGTGGGTGTCATGGGTGAAGCCGGGGAAGGATTTGTCGAAGGCTTCCAGTGCCTTGAGATACGCCAGCAACGGACCGTCCGCAGGCCCTGCGTTCTCACCCGGCATGAGCAGCGGGATGCCTGGTGGGTACGGCACGATACCGGTCGCGGCAAGGCGCCCGGCAGCTTCGTCGAGGGTCACCAGTTCGATGTCGTTGCGCACCAGTTTTTCGTAGGCCTCCACCGGGCTGAACTCGGCTTTTGGCAGGGTGCCGAAGGCCTGGGACATGTTGGCGGTGGTCTTGTGTTTCTTCATGGCGGCGAAGATTTCGTCGGCCAGATCCTTCAGGCCCATGCCGGCATAGCGATGCTGGTTGGCGTTGTACAGATCGGGCAGGCACAGCTCGAGCTCGGCGTTGTCGTCGTAGTCACGCTTGAAGTCGAGCAGGGCGTTGAGCAGCGTGCCCCACTTGCCTTTGGTGATGCCGATGGAGAACAGGAACAGGATGGTGAAATCGGTGGTTTTCTCGACCACGATACCCTGACGACCCAGGTACGCCGTGACTACGCAGGCGGGGATGCCGTTGGCGAGCAGGTTGCCGTCGTCGCCCATGCCCGGGGCAAGTACCGAAACCTTGATCGGGTCGAGCATGCAGTAGCCGTCTTCGATGTCGCCGAAGCCGTGCCATACCGCGTTCGGGTGCAGGACCCAGCAGTTCGGGTCGGTTTTAAGCGTAGCCGGGTCGACTTCATGGAACGGCACGGTCGCTGCGCCCACCTGTACGGTCGGCGGCTGCCAGCAGGTGAAGAACCAGTCGTCCTTGCTCAGCATCTCGTTGTGCATGCGCGAGAGAACCTGGCGGAAGCTGATCGCTTCTTCGATTGATTCGGTGGTGAGGATCTGCCCGCTCGGTGCTTCCATCATTGCCGAGCTGACGTCACAGGACGCCATGATCGCGTAGTTCGGTGAGGTCGAGGCGTGCATCATGTACGACTCGTTGAAGCGCGCATGTTCGATCGGGTTACGGCCGTCGCGCACATGGATCATCGAGGCCTGGGACAGGGCGGCCAGCAACTTGTGGGTCGACTGGGTGGCGAACACGGTCGGCTTGGACTTGTCGTGATCGGCCGGGTTGCCGTGCATGGCATGGCGTCCGCTGTACAGCGGGTTGAAGCGCGCATAACCGTACCAGGCTTCGTCGAAGTGCAGACGGTCGACACTTTCGCCCAGCAGCTCTTCGACGCGGGTGACGTTGTAGGTCAGGCCGTCGTAGGTGGAGTTGGTGACAATCGCGTGCACCGGCGTCGGGTCGATGCCTGGCTTGACCAGCGGGTTGTTGGCGATGGCGGTTTTCACGCCTTCGGCGCTCAGGGTCTGCGGCAGGATCGGGCCGATGATGCCGTAGCGGTTGCGGGTCGGCACCAAATAGGTCGGAATCGCCCCGGACAGGGTCATCGCATGCTCGGCGGACTTGTGGCAATTGCGGTCGCACAGGGCGATCTGGTTGCGCGTGACGCTGGCCATGAGGATGACACGGTTGGACATAGACGAGCCGTTGGTCACGTAATACGTGCGGTGCGCGCCGAAGACCTTGGCGGCATAGCGTTCGCCCTGGCCGATAGGGCCGCTGTGATCGAGCAGCGAACCGAGTTCGCCAACCGAGATCGATAGGTCGGAGCGCAGCAGGTTCTCGCCGAAGAACTCGTAGAAGGCCCGGCCTGCGGTGCTCTTCAGAAACGCGGTGCCGCCGGCATGGCCGGGGGTGTGCCACGAGTATTCATAGTTGCGGGCAAACTTCACCAGCGCACCGAACATCGGCGGCAGGGCGGCCTGGCGATAGCGTTCGATGGCCGCCAGGATACGCCCGCTGAGGAAACGGGAGGTGTCCTCGGGCAGCCAGATGAAGTCGTCGGCGTGTTGCATGACCAATAACGGAATGGTCGATGCGGTGGTACGGTCGCTGATCAGGAACACCGGCACCCGGGTGTTGCGCTCGCGCAGCTTGACCAACAATTTGGTGCAGTCGGCGTGGCCTTCACTGGTGTCCATTTCCCATCGGATGAGCACGCATTGAATGGCCGGGTCCGAACGCAGGATCGATGCAGCATCGGTGAGGCTTTCCGAGGCCAGAACACTGACACCACGTCCCTCTACGTCGTGGACCAGTTGATCCAGGGCGCGGCCAAACACCGTTCGTTTGTCCGGCGGACTGCTGACCAGTAGCGCCAGCATGCCCAGCGAGTGTTTATATTCCGTCATGCTTGAACCTCCATAGTGGCTGTATTCAGATTATTCACCGGCACTGGCTCGGCAGTGAGGTGCTGCGCGCTGACGGTTTGCGTCGGCACGCTATTGTTGAGAGCTTCGAGGCGGATCAGGCGGTTGTTGACGAAGCCGAACAGGGTGTAACCGAAGATGGTGGCAACACCGCCCAGCATCAGGGCCTGCTCGCCGGAGCTGTACAGCGCCAGGTAGCTGTAGGCCGCCGCGATCAGGGCAATGATGTTGGTCGCCAGCGCCTTGCCTTCCGGCACGTTGGAGACTTTCTGCATGGTCATCAGCGCGGCCATGGACAGGATGTACGGTACCAGGTTGGTCACCACCGCAAGATTGACCAGGGTGTCGAACTGCTTGCTCAGGTCTGGACTGATGGTGAGCAGGGCCAGCGCGGTCTGTGCGGCGAGCAGTACCAGCATGCCGACAATCGGCGTTCCCGCCTTGTTGGCCTTGGCGAAGATCGACAGGAAGTAACCGGTGTCCGCCGAGCTTTTGTACACCTGGGCGATGGTGAACTGCCAACCCAGCAGCGAACCGATGCAGGCGAGTACCATGGCCGCCATCACGATGTCCCCGACCATCGGGGTGAACATCTTGGCGAACACCAGGCCGAACGGTGCGGTGGACGCGACCAGTTCTTCGTTGCCGACGATACCGAAGATGACGTTGGTGGAGACGATGTAGATCACCGCCGCACCCAGGGTGCCGCCCAGCACGGCAATCGGTACGTTGCGCTCAGGGTTTTCCACCGCGTCGGTGTTGGCGCAAGCCGATTCCAGACCGAGGAAGGCCCACAGGGTGATCGCCACCGAGGCGCCGGCCGCTTCGAACCAGCCCTTGTCGTGGGGGTTCCAGCCAGCGGCGTAAACGCTGCTGTCGAACCAGAACCAGCCCACCGTGGAGACCAGCACCACCGGAGCAATCACACCCCAGACCGTGATCGCACCGATCCGGCCGGTAATGCTCGCGCCGCCAAAGTTGGCGAAAGTGGTGATCCATAACAAGGCAATGGTCGCCAGACCTACTTGCAGGGAATCCAGTTTTATCCCGAACAACACCTGGATATAACCAACTGCAGTAATACTGATCGCCACGTTGGCAATCAACAGCGAGAGACCGTAGGTGTAGTTGGTGATGTAGTTACCCGCTTTACCGAAGGTGTATTCGGCATAACCGCCCATGCCGCCGGTCTTGCGGCTGAGCATCCCGCATCGCGCAAACGCGTAGGCCAGAGCGAGGGAGCCGGTGGCCGTCACCAGCCAGGAGAGGATCGAAATTGCACCGACTTCCGCGAGTTTCGTCGGTAGCAGCACAATGCCTGAGCCCAACATGTTGACGGCGGTCAACATTGTCAGTTGTCCCACACTCATTTTCTTTGCGACTGACATTCCGTTGCCTCACTTAAGTTGGCGATTGAGAGTCTTAGCTATAGCAAAGGATTGAAAACTCGCAAGAAATGACATCGCCCATCTCGTTTTCGCTTTAATTTGCAAAAAAGGCACGATGCTGGCCCCCAAGTTTAAAAATCCTCAGCAAAATTAGTTCATTTTCAGCCAGTTAAATAGGTCAAGATGCGCAAGATATGGATCGCGTTAATCCCGCTGATAGTTGCGGGTGTAGCCAATTCGGCTCAAGCCAAAGAACTGGCCAGCAATGATAAATACATGTGCAGTTGGGGTGCGGGCACCGCTGCAAGGGCACAGGAACTCAAGCTCTCGGGCGTTTCGCTGTATGCCGCGCGCCAGAAAATCCAGGTCTACAAGTTCGCCAAAACCTGGATGCGCATGATGGCACTTGGCATTACAGAGCAAACTTATGACAGTCCGTCGCGATTCAAACCGACTGCTGTACGGCAGAGCTTTTATGAGGACTGCGTCAGGTACAAGTTGGCACGTAAATAAAGAAGAAACGGGCGCTGGTCGGATCGACCACGGTGTGGGCGTGTGACGTCTATATTGATTGACCATCCCTGCGTCCGGATGGGGTGTTAAAGCCGGATTCTTACAACTCAATCAGGAGGTCACCATGAACCAGATCGATAAAGTGTTGTACACCGCCAAAACCCACACCACCGGCGGGCGTGACGGCGCCTCCCGCAGCTCCGACGGAATCCTCGATGTGAAGCTGTCGTCCCCGGGTGCGGGCGGTGGCGGTACTAACCCCGAGCAACTGTTCTCTGCCGGATGGTCAGCCTGTTTTATCGGCGCCATGCAGGTTGCGGCCAGGGAAATGAAAGTGGCGTTGCCCAAGGATGTGGCCGTCGATGCCGAAATCGACCTGGGCACCAATGAAGGCGGCTACCTGCTCCAGGCGCGGCTCAATGTCAGCCTGCCAGGGCTGGACCGTGAAACCGCACAAAAAATCGTCGACACCGGGCACCAGTACTGCCCGTACTCGAAAGCCACGCGCAACAACATCAACGTCGTGCTCAAGCTGGTTTGAGTTGACATGAAAAGGTCTTGGCGAATGACATGGGTTGTCGCCAAGACCTGAATTGCTCGTCGCCACAAATATTGTGGCCGGCCGCGGGACTCATATTCACTGAAGATCCAAACTGTGGGAGCGAGCTTGCTCGCGATAGCGGTGGGTCAAGCAATATCTCTGTTGGATGTGCCGGCCCCTTCGTCGGATCGCCGCCCGGAGCAAGCTCGCTCCCACAGGTTCTGTGTTTTAACTGACGGAGCAATCAGTTCATCTTGCTGTGATCATGCATCATCGAGCCGTGATCCATGGTGCCAATCGCCTTGGCAACGGCTTCAACCTGAATCGACTCTTTCTCGCCCTTGGCGTCTTCCACGGTCAGGGTCAGCGGCACTCTGTCGCCTTCCTTGATCTGGGCCGTCAGGTTCATGAGCATGATGTGGTAACCGTGCGGGTCGAAGCTCACCGCTTTACCGGCGGGCAGCGCGACGGCGCCCACCTGCTGCATTTTCATCACGTCGTCTTTCATGCTCATTTCATGGATCTGCACCAGCCCGGCAATCGGCGTTTGCACGCTCAGCAGTTTGCTGTCGCTGCTCGCGGTGACGGTCATGAAGGCACCGCTCGACGGTTGGCCGGCCACGGTGGCGCGGACCCAGGCGTCATTGACCTCGGTTTGTGCCGATGCCTGAAAGGCCAGGCCAACCAGGGACAATCCCAGCGCCAGTTGCCTGCAACGTTGTGCGAAACGGTTTTTAGCCTGCGGGGCATTCATTTCAGCAAATCTCCATCACGGTGAGCAGGTCTTCTGCGCACTCTTGGGCCGTCAGGGATGTGGACAGTCCCAGGCGCAGAGTGCCCCGGGAGTCGAAGACATAGCTGGTCGCGGTATGGGAGAGGGTATAGGTATCGCCGCTCGGGACCTTTTCAAAGAACACGCCGAATTCCTTGGCGGTGGCGGCGGTTTCTTCCAGGGTGCCGTACAGCGCCTCGAAACTCGGGTCGAAGGCTTTTACGTATTTATCGATCATCTCTGGCGTGTCGCGCTCAGGGTCCAGGGTGATGAAGACCACCTGCAGCCTTTCGCCATCGCGCCCCATCAGTTTCTTGGCCTGTGCCGCGCGGGCCAGCGTAGTGGGGCACACAGCCGGGCACTGGGTGAAACCGAAGAACACCATTGGCATCAAGCCGCGATAGCTGCCCAGCATCCGGGTTTCGCCCTGAGCGTTCTTGAGCTTGAAGTTGCGCCCCATGATCTTGTCGCTGAGGTCTTTGCCGTACTTGAACGACAGCTTGCTGCTGTCGTCGCAACCGGCGAGCAGGCCCAGGCTCAACAGGCCCATGCCTTGCAGGACCGTTCGGCGGGTATACACAGTACTCATTGAAAAAGCATCCTGTTGAACAGGCTGAAATGACAGCGTGATGACTGTACAGACGAAAAAATCGTGGGGATGTTAACAAACTGTGCCGGTGCCGGAGGGGCGGATACGACCATTGGACCGACGAAGAGGCGTGACATAGTGTCGCGCCGGAGTGCAATGCTGTTCACTTAAGCGAATGTAGTCCTCTGTAGGAGCGAGCTTGCTCCTGGCGGCGTTCCGACGATGGACTCAAGAGAGCCGCGTTTAGCCAGTAAATACGCGTTATCGTTAACGACCATCGCGAGCAAGCTTGCTCCTACAGGGGGGTTAACGACGCAGCTGCGCGCAATGATCCTTTTCCGGTTGCGCGGCGGTGTACCACACAAAATCCGCACTTTCGGCGGTCACGGTCTTGCCCGCTTCGGCCAGGATCAGCACCGCATTCCCTTCACCGGCCCCCAGGTCCTTCAGGTGCAGCGGCACCCCCAGATCCTTGCGTACGTGGAAGGCACCGGCCAGCAGCAACGCAGGCGTCGGTGCAGCCATCAGGCGCTCTGCCATGTGCCGGTCACGCTGCTGCTGCACGGCGAGCATCGCCGGCATCTGTGCTTCGGGCAGCAGGCCACAATGGGATTCGCGGATGTCTTCGAGCAAGGTCGCCTGTACCTGTTTGGTGGTGGAGGCTGCCCCCGTGAGTACCGGGCGCTGTTTGTAGATCTGCATGATCTGCGCGCGGTCCAGGTTCGCCGCCAGCAGTGGATACGGTTGCCTTAGCGCGTAGGTGACCAGTGCGCCATAGACGCTCCAGTCCCAATTGGCCTGCCAGGCCAGCGTCGTGAACGCATCGGCCGGTGGCTGGCCCGCGCGGGTCGCGGCTTGCGCGGCATCGACCCTGGCCTGTTGATCGGGATTGAGCATCTCCATCAACAAACTACCTTGCGGACGTTGCGCCGCCAGTTCGCGCAGCAGCCACAATTGCAGGGCGTGGTGGTCAGGGTTGTCGTGCTGTTCGCCGACCAATACCCGAGGCACACGGGCCAGGCGTTCGACCAGTTCTTGCGGCGTCAGCGTACGGCCCGTGGCGAGTTCACGGATGACCCCGAGGTCGGCGTGATCACGCCCTTGCGGAGCGATCGGCGCCGGCAGTGGTGTGGCCTGATGGGTTTGGCAGGCAGCCAACAGGCTGAATGCACAGAGCAACAGAAAGCGCATCGGTTTTCCTTATTGGACAGGTGCCCCCTCGATGACGGAGGAGGGGTGGTATCAGCGCGCGATGATCAAAGGGTGACCGCGTTCCGGATGCTGGTGAATCAGCACTTCCAGCCCATACACCGCTGCCAGCGCCTCGGCGGTCAGCACCTCTGCCGGTGGACCATAGGCGTGGGGCAGACCCTGTTGCAACAACAGTAGTTGATCGCAGTAACGTGCGGCCAGGTTGAGGTCGTGCAGGATCACCAGCACGGCAGCGCCGCGCTCGGCGAAGTCGCGCACGGCTTGCAAAATGGTGTGCTGATGCAGCGGATCGAGCATCGACGTCGGCTCATCGAGCAGCAGGGTCTGCCCTTCGGCACCCGGCCAGAGCTGAGCGAGCACCCGCGCCAGATGCACGCGCTGGCGTTCACCGCCGGACAGGGCCAGGTAGCTGCGTCCGGCAAGATGAAGGGCGTCGGCGGCTTTGAGCGCCTCGGCGACGATTTCGTCATCGCGCACGCGGCCGCTGGCGTGAGGCAAGCGACCCATGCCGACGACTTGATTGACCGAGAACGCAAAGTTCAGGCTCGAACTCTGCGGCAGCACCGCCAGGCGTTTGGCCCGTTCCTGACCCGGCCAGTCGGCGAGCGGACGCTCGTCGAGGCTGACCCTGCCTTCACTGGACGCCAGCTCACCACACAAGGCAGCGAGCAGGGTGCTTTTGCCGGCGCCATTCGGTCCCAGCACACCCAGTACTTCACCAGGGCGCAACTCGATATCGATGTTTGCCAGTACCGTGCGGTTGCCACGACGTACCAGCAAGTTGTTTGCCTGCAGCATCAGGAACGCCCTCGCACCAACAGATATAGAAAGAACGGAGCGCCGATCAGTGCGGTCACGATGCCGATGGGCAATTCGGCTGGCGCCAACAGCAGGCGCGCCGCCAGATCAGCCAGCAACAGCAGGCTGGCACCGGCCAGCAACGAGGCGGGCAGCAACACCCGGTGATCCGGGCCGACCAGCAGGCGCATCAGGTGCGGCACCACCAGACCGATAAAACCGATCAGGCCGGCCGCCGCTACAGCGGCACCGACGCCAAGGGCGGTGCACAACACCAGCTCCAGCTTGATCCGCTCGATGTCGAAGCCAAGGTGACGGGCCTCCGACTCACCCAGCAACATGGCATTGAGTGCTGCCGCGCGACGTGGCAACCACAATGCCACGCCCACGGTGACGATCAGCAACGGCCACAAGCGCGGGTAGCTGGCGCCATTGAGGCTGCCCAGGTTCCAGAAGGTCAGGGTACGCAAGGTCGCATCATCAGCCAGGTAGGTGAACAGACCAACCCCGGCACCGGCCATGGCCGTCATTGCCACACCCGCCAGGAGCATGGTGGCAACGTCGGTTTGCCCGTTGCGGCGACCAAAGCGATACACCACCGCCGTGACGATCAAGCCACCGGCGAAGGCGCTGACCGACAGCAGATAAGGTTCGATGGCCGCTGGCATGCCACCGAGCAGACTGCCGCCGACGATGGCGAGGGCGGCACCGAGTGCCGCGCCACCGGAAACACCGACCAGACCCGGGTCCGCCAAGGGGTTGCGGAACAACCCCTGCATCGCCACGCCGGACAGCGCCAGTACTGAACCGACGGCGATGCCGAGCAGACTGCGCGGCAAACGAATCTGACCGAGGATCAACTCCGCCTGCTGCGTGTCGCCACCGTCAAGCGGCAACCCCAGCAGGCGCATCCCGGCCAGCAAGGTATCGCCCAGGGGCAGGCTGACCGGCCCGAGGGCCAGGGACAACCAGAACACCAGCACCAGCAACAGCAGCAAAAAGATCAACGTCGGACGCGGCCGAAAAATGGCCGTCATGGGTTGGTCCCGGCAGTCTGCGCTTTGGCGTCCGGGTAGAACGCCGTGGAAAGACGCGTCAGTGCATCCGGTACACGCGGGCCAAGGCCTCCGACCAGAAGCGTCGGGTCGATCACCACCACCCGGCCATTTCGACCGGCCTGGGTTTGCGCCAGGATCGGGTTCTGTTCCAGCAAGGCTTTACGCGCCGCATCACCCTCCAGACGACCACCGGCAAAGATGATTACTTGCGGGTCCAGGCTCAGCATGGCTTCACTGGAGACCGGTTTGTAGCCGTTGTGCTCACCCAGGCTTTTGCCTCCGGCCTGTTGAATCATCCAGGCGGCCAGGGTGTTTTTGCCCGCCATTTGCAGGTTGCCACCGGAGTGGCTGAGCAGCATCAGCACCCGGGGAGCCGGTTGCTGTTGCTGTTGCTGCGCCAGCTTGACCCAATCGGCCTGGGTTTGCAGGCGCTTGAGGTAACCGCCCATCAGCGCTTGCGCCTCAGTTTCCTTACCCAGCAGTTGCCCCAGCTCGGTCAGGTTGTGTTGCAGGGCCGGCACGTCGGCCTTGGCCGACAGCAATTCAATGCGCACGCCGGCCGCCTTGAGTTGCTCCAGTACCGGTGGCGGGCCCATTTCGTTGCTGCCCACCAGAATGTCCGGCTTCAGGGCCAGGATCCCTTCGGCCGCCAGCGCACGCTGGTAGCCGACGCCCGGCAGGCTGCGCAGCGATTGCGGGTACAGGCTGGTGCTGTCGACACCCACCAGTTTGCTTTCGCCGCCCAGGGCAACCACCCATTCGCTGAACGCACCACCGGCACTGACCCAGCGCTGGGGCAGGGCATCGGCGACGGCCATCTGGCTGACGAGCACGCTGGCACAGGCCAGCAGTGTTTTCATACGCATCGGAACTATTCCTTAGCCGATCAGAGGGGTGGCGGTTTCAGCCAGGGCACGCCAGTCGTCACGCTCAGGGATGCCCGGCTTGCGCACGCCGAACAACTGGATGACCAGCTCTCCTTCGGCATCGAAACCTTCGTAACTGGTGATGATGCCATCGACGCTTGGCTTGCGCACACGCCACAGTTCGGTCACGCCAGTGGTTTTCAGGTGCAGGTTGAACATCGGGTCGAGCACGTTGAACCAGGTGTCCATCCAGCGCAGGTTGCTGACGGGGCCGGAGTGGATCTGGATGCAGTGCTTGTTGCCCACGAACACCATGATCGGCACTTCACGCTTGCCCGCTTCTTCAATGACGCGGGTCAGCTCGACGGTGGCCAGAGGTTCGGCCCACTCGTGACCGGCCAGGCGCAAGGCCTGGGTGCGCGCCACGTCATTGCGCTTGAGCAGCAAGAAGAAGTCGTGGGTGTCCTTGAGCTGCGACCATTCGCTACGCAGGGTGTCTACATCGACTTCGTCATCGGCACGCGGTGCCTTGGCTTGCGGCAGCGGTTGCAGGTTCAGTTCGGCCGTTTGTTCTTCAGCACGGAAACGCTGGACCAACGGCGCCCAGACGGCATCGAAGCTGGTGGCGGTCAGGTAGACCTTGTGCACGGCCAGGCCCTGACGGTCGAACACCTGGATGCTGCGCTGCGGACCGCGCGCGGTGGTCTCATCGACGGCGAACACGCTGGCCCAACCGCTGAGGAACAGGCGCAGGTCGATGTCCGGCGACAGCACCATGCCCATCTGACCGCTGCCCATCACCGTCACTTCGCTGTACACGCCCTTGCGTTCGTGTACGCAATGTTCGTTGCGGGTCAGGGCCATGATGGTGCCCAGTTCGCCGAGGGCTGGCAGCAGCTCTTTCCACTCCGGGCGCAGGCGCACGGTGTCGGTGCCCAGGCGGCTGGCGGTCAGCTCGGCCTCGCTGACGCCCAGTCTGGCGGCGGCGTCGCGGGCGCGCAGGCCCGGTTGTTCGGCGCGTAGCTGTTGCCAGGTCTGGTACAGGGCCGGGCTGGTTGGCAGGGCGGACGTTTGTGCAGTCATGTGAAGCTCCTTCAGGGTCAACGGTTCGCCGTGAGGGCGAATTCTATTGGTATCTCTACGCGGCTGGGCACGGCCCGGCCGTCGACAATTTCGGGGCGAAAACGCCAGGTGGTGACGGCTTCGAGTGCAGCCTGGTCAAGGCTTTCCACCCCGGAAGAACGCACCAGCGTCAGCTTGAGTTGCTGGCCGCGTTCATCCAGGCGCACCTCGACCCGCACCACGCCCTGCTGGTTTCGGCGACGTGCAGTGGTGGGGTAGCGAGGCGCGGGGGGCGGGGTGACGAAGGTCGGGCGCAGGCTGACCACCGGAGAGAGCATGGGGGCCGGGGCAGCAGCGACCGGCGTGGCCGGGTGGGTGTTCTGTGCGGGTACGGCGGCGGGGGGCGCTGCCGGTGCCGGTGGGTTTTTCGCCACGGTGAACGGCAACTCAAGCGGTTCGGCGCGACGTGGATCGGCCTGGGATTTGGGAGCCGGTTGCGGTTTGCTCGCAGCCTTGACGATGGACGGCTGGGTGCTGACCGGCAGTGGCTTGACCGGTGTTGGCGCGGGCGTTGCGGGTTCAGCCTTTGTTGTCGCCGGTTCCTTCACCGGCGTTGGTGCTGGCGCTGATGTTGACGTTGGCGCGCGGACGGGCTGCGGTGGGGCAGGGGCGGGCACCGCAATCGGCGCCAGGGTGACCACTTGAATGGCCATCGGCGGCTGAAAGGCCAAAGGTTCTGGCGCGGCCTGAATCTCGCGAACGAGCCATCCGGCGCTCAAATGCAGCGCAATCGATAACCCCAGACAACCCCAGAAGTGCTTCATGCACACTCGTTCCAGCTTTAAAATATAATGCACATGATAATAATTTGCATTTACAAGTCAAGCTGGTTATCTTCGCCGCCGCTGCCGAAAAGCGTTTTGTATACATCCCTTCAAGAGAAAGGGCCGAGCGCTTTGTTCACAAAAAAATCAAACACACGCCGGGCAGTTGCCGTCACCCATGCAGATCCCCTTCAGCACCCTGCATGCACGTGACCGCTGTCAGACTCTCAGGAGTAAAAGTCAGATGTCGATCCGCCCGCCATTCGCCATGCGTCCCTGGCTCGCCTTGCTGCTGCTCTCACCTTCGCTGGTTTTTGCCGCCGAACCCGTTACTCAGTTCGATACCGTCAGCGTGACCGCCACCCGCACCGAGCAGACCCTGCTGCAGGTGCCGAGTACCGTGTCGGTGCACAGCGAGCGTGAAATCGATCAGCAGAACGACAAGGACCTCAAGGATCTGGTGCGTTATGAGCCGGGTGTTTCGGTGAGCGGCACCGGTAGCCGTTTCGGTCTGTCCGGGGCGAACATCCGCGGTATCGACGGCAATCGGGTCCTGACCCAGGTCGACGGCGTGCGCGTGCCGCAGAGCAACGCTTTCAGCCCGTTCCAGGACGTGCGCAGCAACTACGTCGACCTCGATACCATCAAGCAGGTGGAAATCATCCGCGGCCCGGCGTCTTCGCTGTACGGCAGCGACGCCATCGGTGGTGCGGTCAGCTACCTGACCAAGGACGCCGCTGACTACCTCGAAGACGGCGACGACGCCTACGCACGCTTCAAGACCGGTTATGACGGCAGCGATGACAGTTGGCAGCGCAGCGCCACCTTCGCCGGCCGTACCGGGACTGTCGATGGCCTGTTGCACCTGGGTCGTCGTGACGGTCAGTCCACGGATACCGCTGGCAGCGTCGGTGGTGTCGGCGTCAACCGTGAAGAAGCCAATCCGCTCGACTACACCACTGAAAACGTGCTGGCCAAACTGGGCTGGGACTACGCTGAAGGCGACCGCCTGCAATTCACTTACGAGCGTTATCAGGACGACGCCGACAGCAACCTGCTGAGCGACATCGTTCCCCGCGCCACGGGCATGAGCCCGGCGATTCTCGGCTCCACTTCCAAAGACAGCATCGACCGTACCCGCTACAGCCTGGCGCACACCCTGAGCCTGGACAGCGCGATGGCCGACAAACTGCAATGGCAGTTGAACTATCAGGAAAGCAGCAACGACCAGGATACCTTCCAGCAGCGTCAGACCGCCTCGGGGGTCAACCGCGTGCGCACCCGCCAGTCGTCTTACGATGAACGCTTGTGGAGCCTGAATGCCCAGCTCGACAAACAGTTCGCGATTGCCGACACCAGGCACCATTTGATCTACGGTGGTGAAGTCAAGCGCATCGACTCGAGCAACCTGCGTACCGGTAAAGAGGTTCGCCTGGACACCGGCGCCACCGTACCGGCCTCGGAGAATTTCCCGGTCAGCGACTTCCCGGATCCGACCAGCGAATCCCTGGGCCTGTTCGTGCAGGACAGCATCGAGATCGGCCGCTGGACCCTGTTGCCGGGCCTGCGCTACGACTACTACCGCCAGACCCCGCACGTCACTCAGGAGTTCCTGAATGGCCTGCCGTCGGAAACCGATCCGTCGCGCATCACCGACGATCACATCTCGCCGAAATTCGGCGTGACCTATCAGCTGACCGAGCACGAAAGCCTGTACGGCCAGTACGCCGCCGGTTTCCGCGCACCTAACCCGGTCAACATGTTCGGTGAGTTCAGCAACCCGCAGGTCGGCTACAAGCAAATCGGCAACCCGAACCTCAAGGCGGAAACCAGCGACAGCTTCGAGACCGGTCTGCGTGGTCGCTACGACCTGGGAAGCTTTGGTATTGCGCTGTTCTACAACAAGTACAAGGACTTCATCGACACTGTCAGTTTTGTTGATCCGACCAGCGACATCCCGCTGACCTTCCAGTCGCGCAACCTGAGCAAGGTCACCATTCGTGGTGCCGAAGCCAAGGGTGACGTCAAGCTGGATGCCTTCATGCCGGCCGGCACCCGCGCGCTGGGCTCGATTGCCTATGCCCGTGGCAAGGACGAAGACACCGGCGAGGCGCTCAACAGTGTCGACCCGCTCAAGGCCGTCATGGGCCTGGCCTACGATGCACCGAGCGGCGTGTACGGCGGCCAGGTCATGTGGACTCTGGTTCAGGCCAAGGACCGCGTCGACCACAGCGGCGATGCCGACCTTCTGATCAACCGTCAGTTCGAAACCCCGGGCTACGGCACGCTCGACCTGACGGCCTGGTGGCAGGTGACCCAGGAAGTGTCGGTCAATGGCGGTCTGTTCAACGTGACCGACAAAAAGTACTGGAACTGGGGTGACGTGCAGGGCCGCGACGAGAACGCGGCAGGGCTTGATCGTCTGACTCAGCCAGGGCGTTATGCGGCGGTCAACCTGATCTGGGAAATCTGATGGGCGGGAGCTGATCTGCAACAGCCGGTAGCAGTTGTTCATAAGCTGGCGTGATCCGTGGCGAGGGAGCAAGTTCCCTCGCCACATATTTTTGCGGTGTAAAACTTTTTCTCATCTCCATGAATGAAACTCGTGATCATCACGATAAAAATGAGTTTGTCTCACCAGGGCCCAACTACCGACAATGGCTCCATTAACCAGATGGAGTTTTTATTGTCATGGCATTGGCCCATTCCCTTGGATTTCCGCGCATTGGTCGCGACCGCGAACTGAAAAAGGCTCAAGAGGCGTTCTGGAAGGGCGAGCTCGACGAAGCCGGTCTGCGCGCCGTGGGCCGCGACCTGCGCAAGACCCACTGGAATTTGCAGAAAAAGGCCGGGATCGAGCTGTTGCCGGTCGGCGACTTCGCCTGGTACGACCAGGTCCTGACCCACTCGTTGATGTTCGGTGTAATCCCCGAGCGTTTCCGCCCGCACGACGGCAAGGCCAGCCTGCATACCCTGTTCGGCATGGCGCGCGGTGTGAGCGACAACTGCCGCGGCGCGCACGCCCAGGAAATGACCAAGTGGTTCGATACCAACTATCACTACCTCGTCCCTGAATTCAGCGCCGATCAACAATTCCAGCTCGGTTGGGATCAGCTGTTCGAAGAAGTCGAAGAAGCCCGCGCACTGGGGCACAACGTCAAGCCCGTCATCATCGGCCCGTTGACTTACCTGTGGCTGGGCAAGGCCAAGGGCGCCGAATTCGACAAGCTGGAGCTGCTGGATCGCCTGTTGCCGCTGTACGGCCAGATCTTCCAGCGCCTGGCGGCACAAGGCGTCGAGTGGGTACAAATCGACGAGCCGATCCTGGTCCTCGACCTGCCGCAAGACTGGAAAAACGCCTTTGAACGCGCCTACAACCTGATTCAGCGTGACCCGCTGAAGAAGCTGGTTGCCACTTACTTCGGCGGTCTGGAAGAGAACCTGGGCCTGGCCGCCAACCTGCCGGTGGACGGTCTGCACATCGATCTGGTGCGCGCACCTGAGCAGTTCCCGACCATCCTCGACCGCCTGCCGGCCTACAAAGTGCTGTCGCTGGGCGTGGTCAACGGCCGCAACGTCTGGCGCTGCGACCTGGAAAACGCCCTGGCCACGTTGCAGTATGCTCACGAGCGTCTGGGGGATCGCCTGTGGGTTGCGCCATCCTGCTCGCTGCTGCACAGCCCGGTTGACCTGGGGCGTGAAGACAAGCTCGATGCCGAACTGAAAAGCTGGCTGGCGTTTGCCGTGCAGAAGTGCGAAGAAGTGGCGGTACTGGCTCAGGCGGTCAACCAGTCGGAAGCGCCGAAAGTGCTTGAAGCGCTGAATCGAAGCCGTGCCGTGCAGGCCAGCCGTGCTGCGTCGCCGCGCATCCACAAACCGGCCGTGCAGGCACGTGTTGCCGCGATCACCGCCAAGGACAGCCAGCGTCATTCGCCGTTTGCCCAGCGTATCGCCAAGCAACGCGCCGGTCTGAACCTGCCGCTGTTCCCGACCACCACCATCGGTTCGTTCCCGCAAACCGCGTCGATCCGCCTGGCTCGCCAGTCGTTCAAGCAAGGCAAGCTGACCGAAGCCGAATACACCGAAGCGATGCACAGCGAGATCCGTCACGCCGTGCAAGTGCAGGAACACCTGGGCCTGGACGTGCTGGTGCACGGTGAAGCCGAGCGCAACGACATGGTCGAGTACTTCGCCGAGCAACTCGACGGCTACGTGTTCACCCGTTTCGGCTGGGTCCAGAGCTACGGTTCGCGCTGTGTGAAACCGGCGGTGATCTTCGGCGACCTGAGCCGTCCGAACGCCATGACCGTGGAGTGGATCCGCTATGCCCAAGGCCTCACCGACAAAGTGATGAAGGGCATGCTGACCGGTCCCGTGACCATGCTGATGTGGTCGTTCCCGCGTGAAGACGTGAGCCGCGAAGTGCAGGCCCGCCAACTGGCCCTGGCGATTCGCGACGAAGTGGTGGACCTGGAAGCCGCCGGGATCAAGATCGTGCAGATCGACGAAGCCGCGTTCCGCGAAGGCTTGCCGTTGCGTCGGGCGCAGTGGCAGCACTACCTGGACTGGGCGACCGAAGTGTTCCGCCTGTGCGCCTGCGGCGTACGTGACGAAACCCAGATCCACACCCACATGTGCTACAGCGAATTCAATGATGTGATCGAGTCCATCGCGGCGATGGATGCGGACGTGATCACCATCGAAACCTCGCGCTCGGACATGGAACTGCTGGATGCGTTCGAAGCCTTCGCTTACCCCAACGAAATCGGCCCGGGCGTGTACGACATCCACTCGCCACGGGTGCCGGACTCCGCGGAAATGGCCAACCTGCTGCGCAAGGCTGCCAAGCGCATTCCCGCCGATCGCCTGTGGGTCAACCCGGACTGCGGCCTGAAAACCCGCGGCTGGCCGGAAACCGAAGCGGCGCTGGTGCACATGGTCAATGCGGCGCGTCAACTGCGTAAAGAATGGGCCTGACGCTGTATTAGGTGCACCACGGAACCTGTAGGAGCGAGCCTGCTCGCGATGACGGAGTGTCAGGCGACATTGATCTTGAATGTGCCGGCCTCATCGCGAGCAAGCTCGCTCCCACAGGTGATTTGGGTCGCTCGCAGATTTTGTGTGCAGCCGCTGAACCTGCTCGCGAAAGCGGTGTGTCAGTCAACGAACATGCTGAATGTGCCGGCCTCATCGCGAGCAAGCTCGCTCCCACAATGATTTGGTTAGTTCGCAGATGTTGCGCACAGCCACTGAACCTGTGGGAGCGGGCTTGCCCGCGAAGGCGGTGTGTCAGGCGACATCGATGTCGAATGTGCCGGCCTCATCGCGAGCAAGCTCGCTCCCACAATGATTTGGGGTAGTTCCCAGATTTTGCGTACAACCACTGAACCTGTGGGAGCGGGCTTGCCCGCGAAGGCGGTGTGTCAGGCGACATCGATGTCGAATGTGCCGGCCTCATCGCGAGCAAGCTCGCTCCCACAATGATTGGGGTAGTTCGCAGATTTTGCGTACAACCACTGAACCTGTGGGAGCGGGCTTGCCCGCGAAGACGGTGTGTCAGGCGACATCGATGTCGAATGTGCCGGCCTCATCGCGAGCAAGCTCGCTCCCACAATGATTTGGTTAGTTCTCAGATGTTGCGCACAGCCACTGAAACCTGTGGGAGCGAGCTTGCTCGCGATGACGGCTCGACAGCCGCCGATGAAGTGACAGCCAGACCGCTATCGCGAGCAAGCTTCCAAAGGATTTGCATCACTCAGCACCGCGGCTCGGCCACCAACAGCAACGACTGCGGCACAGGGCTTTGCGGGTGCTGCGGCTCCTGCAAGCCGACCAGCGTAAAACCGGCCATGTCCAGCGCATTGAACCAACTGGACAGAGTACGGAAATACCACGGCATGGGCTGCCACTGCCCCTTGAAGCCGGCGAAGGTCTCTTCCCGCCAGCCATCCTGATAATCGCCTGCCGCAGCTGCCCATGGATGCAACGTCTGGATCACCAGCGCGCCACCCGGGGCGAGCAAGAGGTTCATGGCGGCGAGCAGGGGGATGATGTCCTGATGCAGCAGGGCAAAATTGGCGCAGATCAGGTCGTAGTCGCGGCCGATATCGACTTTCGCTTCGGCCAACGCTTCATAACTCGCCACATGCACTTTCGACGAACCCGCCGCTCGCGCCGCCTCCACCAGCGTCACGTCGCCATCCACACCCACCGCGTCAATGGCCCGTTCAGCCAGCGCGCGCAACAACCAGCCTTCGCCGCAACCCAGGTCGAGTACACGCTCGGGCTGACGACCCAGCACCGCCAGCAGAATGGCCTGGTCGGTGACCTTGAGGCGGCTTTCGATGGTGCCGCTGCGGATGGCGTCAATCCAGGCCTGGGCGTTGTGGTGCCAACTGTCGAGGAGGGTGGATTCGGGGGCTGACATGGTCGATGTCCGGCGTGATGGCTTGGATGAAAGGATAGGGCAACAGAATATTAACGGTGGAGCCGGTTTTTACCCGGCTCCACCGACTGCGCGTGGCTAGGCGCTTTTGGTGGCAGCCAAATGATAGGCAACCAACGCGTTTGCGTGGCCATGACCCATGCCGTGTTCGGCTTTGAGCCAAGTCACCATCTCCATGTGTTTCTTGTCGCTGACGGTTTTAAGCAGATCCAGCCAATGGGTGATCGGCTGACCGTACTTTTTTTCGATTGACGGGAAGTACGAAGCCGGTCCTTTGGTTTTTGTCTCTTCGGTCACGATGCAAACTCCCTTTTCGATTTTCCAGGTTCGAAAGCAGCGCCGGTTACGTTACTTATTTGCCGTCAACGAGTCCATCATGATCCAGCAACTGCCTGCCGTGTGATCTCGCATCACGCAGCAGGCGGTTTCGCCAGTTCAATGCCAGCGGCACCCAGCCGCTTGAGAATTTCAAACAGCAGCTCGCTTTTGATCGCGCCGACGGTGCGTGGGCTGCCGACGTAACCGGTGATGGTCAAGGTGATGCCCTCAGGTTTCAGCTGACTGAAACGCAAAAATGGCACCGGTTTATCGAGAATGGATTCGTGTTCGGT
Organism: Pseudomonas sp. P5_B3; assembly: GCF_056400405.1. Taxonomy (NCBI): domain Bacteria; kingdom Pseudomonadati; phylum Pseudomonadota; class Gammaproteobacteria; order Pseudomonadales; family Pseudomonadaceae; genus Pseudomonas; species Pseudomonas sp. P5_B3. The sequence continues at coordinate 48,651 of NZ_JBFULI010000041.1, forward strand.
GAAGGTGTCGTGCAGCAGGTTTTGCACTTGCTCAGGGTCGATGTCCAGCGGGAACATCAGTTCGAGTATCACCACGCCCTGGGCGCTGCCGCCGAGGGTGACGTTGCGCAGGTTCTGCGAAATCAGGTGGGAGTTGGGTACGATCATGATCGAGCGGTCGGCCAGTTGTATTTCCGTCGCCCGCACGTTGATCCGTCGTATATCGCCTTCGACGCCACTGATGCTGATCAGGTCGCCGACCTTCACCGGGCGCTCGGTCAGCAGGATCAGGCCGGAGATGAAATTCTTCACGATCTCCTGAAGGCCGAAGCCGATGCCCACTGAAAGGGCACTGACGATCCAGGCCAGGTTGGTCCACTTGATCCCCAGCGACGCCAGCGTGAGCAGGACGACGGACACGTAGCCGATGTTGGCGAACAGGGTGCTCAGCGAGGCGCACATGCCTGGGTCCATCTCGGTTTTCGGCAGGAACTCGCTATCCAGCCAGCGGCGCAGCGTGCGTATCAGGTAGACACCGATCATCAGTGTCAGGAGGGCATGCATCAAATTGTCCGGGACGATGTTCAGCTTGCGCAGCCCTTCACCGCCGAGTATGGCCACAGTGCCAGTGACCAGTTGCCCGAGCGTCGTACCGACCCCACCGACAAACAACGCGATGACGCCGATCAGTATCAGGATGGCGCGGCCTGCGCCGGAAAACACGGTGCAGATCTGCTCCAGGCGCGGATTGCCGATGCCCAGCAGCTGTTTGATGGCCTTGCCGGCGGGTTGCCGGGGCGAAAAAACGTAGTCGCAGATGTCCTGGTAAACCTGTGTGAGCAGGTAGAAACCGGCGAAGATGATGAATATCCAGACCAATTCATAGGTGATGAACCGGGCCATCGTCACGTAGCCGATCACCAGGGCGAACAGGGACACCACCACGGCAAAGCCGGTAAACGCATAAATCAGGCCGGCGAAGGTGGTGACGCCTTCGGGAGCTTCTCCGGCCACCATCAGGTCTCGGCGCGTCTTGCTGACGCGCAATAGCAGCGCGCCGATCACCAGTGCCGCGACCAACGCCACGATGCCCCGACCGAACAACACCACTTCGGCGCTCATGCCGGTGACATTGCTCATTTGTACCAGGGTCACCAGCACCAGCAGCAGGCTTGCCAGCAACCTTGGATAGGGTTCCATCGCCAGCGCCACCGGATCGGCGATATCGGGCAGGCGCCATGAAGGATGTTTGGTCGATAGCAATGCGCGACTCAACCCGGTGATCAGCACGCAGGTATAGGCCAGCTTTTCCAGGTACTGCGCCAGATCGGCCAGCAGTGGGGTGTAGGGCAGTTGGCGGGTCCCGGCAAAATGCAGCAGTTGCAGGGCGATGCCGGCGGTCAGCACCGTCGCCACTACCGATGCCAGCGCAAGGGAGCTGCGCCGCAACCGGCCTTCAGGCATTCGATGGATGCACAACCATGCCAGAGCCCGGCCGGCGAGCTTTCGTCCCACGGTCCAGATGGCCAGGGCCAGGATCAGCAGGGCGGCGGTCATCCCGCGTTGTCCGGGTTGCCAGGCGGCCCGGTGCGTGGCCTCGAGTTGCTCGATGAGGGCGCTGAAACGCTGGCGGTCCTCGATCGGAAGAGCGAACAATGGCGACCAGAATCCCGGGTTCAGGATACTGCTGGTTTGCTGGGTCACTTCCGCTTCCAGCAGGCTGCGCCGGATACTGCCAATCTGGGTGATCAGTTCGGCGGCACTTGTTTTCAGAGCGGCCAGGGTTTTGAGCTGGCTATCGAGCTTGTTTTTTTGCTCGCCGAGGGCGTCTCGCTGGGTGGTAATGGCAGACGTCACCAGTGCGTTCTCGTCGAGCGGCACCGGCCCCAACACGTTGAGTTGCGCCTGCAACTGCGCCTGTCCGGGCAGCAGCGATGTGGACAGGCGTTCAATGTCCTGAATCAGTACTTGCACCAGATCCTGTGAGCTTTCCAGCTGGGTGTAATTGCTGGCCTGGGAAACCTGCTGCTTGAGGCTGTTGAGCTGGTTTTGCACCCCCAGCAATTCGCTGTCGGCGATGCTGATGATCGGGGCTGCGGGGGCGGGAGCTGGGGCAAGGGCAGGAGCGTCGGCCATGTCCCCCGCCAACAGCCATCCCGGGCTGGCCGCCAGAAGCGCGAAGGCGACGCAGATCATTGACTTCAAGACATTGCACATCGGCGAGCTCGACGGGTTGTTAGTCACTTAGCCAATGAGGTTAGGTCATGACACGCACCCTTGAGCATTGTTTTGTCGGTAGTGCCCCGGCTGGTTCTTGCCCAGACATTACTCATGCTGTTGCCGCGCCGGGAAAAACAGTTCGAAGCAGGTGATGCCGTCGGCACTGCTGACGTGGCAGGCACCGTTGTGCAGTTGCATGATCGTCGCGACGATCGACAGGCCCAGGCCATTGGATTGGGCCGAGCGTTCACGGGACTCATCGACCCGGTAGAAACGTTCGAACAGCCGTGACAGATGCTGGGCCGGGATGGTCGGGCCGTGGTTGCGCACTTGCACCTGGATGCCGTCGGCAGTCGGCCTGGCGTGGATGCACAGCTCGGAATGCGGGGCGCCGTACTTGATGGCGTTGGCGCACAGGTTGGCCAATGCACGACGCAGCAACATGGGCTCGGCCCAGATCAAACCGCTGCCTTGGGCATCGATGCAGATGCCAACGTCGGTCGCCGGGCCTTCGAAATAGTCGGCCATGCGTTGCATTTCATCGGCGGCATCCAGCTCCTGGCGCTGACGCAAGGCACTGCGCGGATCGGTGCGGGCCAGGAACAGCATGTTGTCGAGCATGCGCGCCAGGCGTTCAAGCTCTTCGACATTCGAGGCCAACAGTTGCTGATAGGCGTCAGTGCTGCGGTTCTGCTGCAAGGCCACCTGGGTTTCGCCCAGCAGATTGTTGATCGGTGTACGCAGCTCGTGGGCCATGTCGGTCGATACCTGGCCCAACTGGATGAAGCCTTTGTCCAGCCGGTCGAGCATGGCGTTGAAGGCGTCGATCATGGGCAACAGTTCCAGCGGCGCGCCCTGGCTGTCGAGGCGTTCGTTGAGGTTGCCGACGTCGATGCTCTGGGTGTGGCGGGCCAGGCGCCGCACGGGCAACAGGCCGCGATGCACCAGCAGATAACCGGACAGCGCCAGCAGAATCGCCGCGACGCTGGCGAACAGGTACACATTGAGCCGGTAGTCGGCGAGCACGGCGGTGCGTTCGGTCATCAGGCGCCCGGTCACCACTTGCAGGCTGCCCAGATCACCGGAGTCGATGGTCGCCGCCAAGGCGGAAAACGGCACGCCATTGACGTTGGGCAAATGCTGCACGTCGTTCAGGGTCAGTCGATGATCCATCGCCACCGGGGTCAGCACCGGCATTTTCAGGTTGCCCGGGTTGACCACCAGCAAGGGCGGTTGGCCAGGGGTGCCGATGGTCAGCAGGGCCTCGCGGTTGCCCATCATGTTCTGGAACAGCGCCGGCTTGGCCTTGATCAGGTCCAGGGTATTGCTGTCATTGAGGAAGGTGCGCAACTGGTCGATGCGGGTGATCAGGGCAATGTCGTCGCGATGGATCAACTCGCGCTCCAGGTCGCGATACAGTGCTACGCCTAGCAGTGCCAGCGAAACAAACGCCAGCAGGGCGAACACCAGCGCCAGACGCAGGGTCAGGGAGTGGCTGAGACGGGAGGCGGATTGCAGCGGCGTCATGGCATTCATGGTTGCATTCAGGGTTGAGTGTCGAAGCGATAGCCGATGCCGCGCACGCTGTGGATCAGCTTGAGCGGGAACGGATCATCGATTTTCAGGCGCAGGCGGCGCACGGCGACATCGACGACATTGGTGTCGCTGTCGAAATTCATGTCCCAGACCCGCGAGGCGATCATCGAACGTGACAGCACTTCACCCTGATGCGTGGCGAACAGGTGCAGCAGGGCAAACTCCTTGTTGGTCAGGGTGATGCGGTTGCCGGCGCGGCTGACGCGACGCTTGAGCACGTCGATCTGCAGGTCGTCGACGTGCAGGTGTTCTTCTTCCCGGGTAGGGCCGCGCCGGGTCAGGGTGCGCAGGCGTGCCACCAGTTCGGCGAAGGAAAACGGTTTGATCAGGTAATCGTCGGCGCCCAGTTCCAGGCCTTTGATGCGGTCGGCGATGTCATCCCGGGCGGTGAGGAACAGCACCGGCGTGTCGGCTTCCTTGCGCAGGCGGCGCAGGACTTCCCAGCCATCCATCTTCGGCATCATGACGTCCAGCACAATCACATCGAAGTCGTGTTCCAGGGCCAGGTGCAAGCCGTCGACGCCGTCCCGCGCCAGGCTCACCGTGTATCCGAGTTCCTGCAGGCCGTTGAGCAGGTAATTGCCGGCCTTGGGTTCGTCTTCGACTACGAGGATGTTCATCGGGACCTGCCTGTTTCGGTCGGGCTACGGGGGCGCATCAGTGGCGCAAGTGTAGCCCGATCGACGGTGACGGCAGGCATCCGCTCAGTTCTCACCAATGCAGCCAACGCCCTGGACCTGGTAGTCCAACTGGTGCTCGCGACCCTGATGGTCGAGGTAGTTGAACTGCGCCGGGACGATGCCGCACTTGCCGTTGAGGTCGGTCATCGACAGGACCTTGGCCACATCCACCGGGACATAGAAGCCGTCTTTGTCGTGGATGATCGATGAGGTGGGCTGGGTAGCGGCAAACGCCGAACCGGTGGCGAGCAGGGCGACAAAGCCCGCGATCAACATTTTCATGACGAGTCTCTCTCTACAAGGGCAGGGTGGCTGCCGGTGGTTGGCCTGACAGTGAGTTCAGGTTAACGAGGCGATCCGGACAGCCGACCAACAGCTTGATGACAAAGTTGTAATGAAAGGATGGCGGGAGCACCCAGGTCCCTGTGGGAGCGAGCTTGCTCGCGATGGCTGTGTGTCAGACACCGAAAATGTCGACTGACACTCCGCTAT
>NZ_JBFULI010000042.1:0-52650 GCF_056400405.1 Pseudomonas sp. P5_B3
GCACCTGAGAGCATTGGCTGTCAGGACATTCTTGCGCTGTCAGGCGCGGTCCATGCCCTGCTTTGGGCGGATGCTTCAAGTCAGCAGGACACGCCATGACCGCCCGGCTCAATCAGCTGCCTGCAAAGACATGGTGGTTGCAGCAGCTACTGGATTCTTTCCAGGCTCGCGTCAGTCGCTGGCCCCTGCGTTGCCGCCAGGGCCTGAAGATCTCGGCCGGGCTGATCGCCGCATTGTTGGTGCTGGGTATTCTCACTGCGCCGCTGAATCTGTATTCCCAGGCCGCGTTTGCCGCCGTCTGTTTCGCCACCAGCCTGATCATCCGCAAGCAAGCCGGGCGTCTGGCGATCCTGACCCTGATCACCCTCTCGCTGATCGCTTCGCTGCGCTACATGTACTGGCGCCTGACCGACACCCTGGGCTTCGACAACTGGCAGGATGCCGTATTTGGCTACGGGCTGGTGCTGGCCGAACTGTATGCCTTGCTCGTCCTGGTCTTCGGCTACGTACAGACCGCCTGGCCGCTGCACCGCAAACCGCAGTTTCTGCAACAGCCGCCCGCTGAATGGCCGACGGTAGACGTCTTCATTCCTACCTATAACGAAGCGTTGGGCATCGTCAAACTGGTGGTGCTTGCGGCCCAGGCCATCGACTGGCCCGAGGGCAAACTGCGGGTGCACATGCTCGATGACGGACGCCGGGAGGAATTCAAGGATTTCTGTCAGCAGATTGGTGTCAACTACATCACCCGCGACAACAATCAACATGCCAAGGCCGGCAACCTCAACGAGGCACTCAAGGTCACCGATGGCGAGTTCATCGCCATATTCGACGCCGACCACGTGCCCACCCGCTCCTTCCTGCAGATCACCATGGGCTGGTTTTTAAAGGACCCGAACCTGGCGTTGCTGCAAACTCCGCACTTCTTCTATTCACCCGATCCGTTCGAAAAAAACCTCGATACCTTTCGCTCGGTACCCAATGAAGGTGAGCTGTTCTACGGCCTGGTGCAGGACGGCAACGACCTGTGGAACGCGGCATTCTTCTGTGGCTCCTGTGCGGTCATCCGGCGCACTCACTTGCTGGAAGTCGGCGGCATCGCCACCGAAACCGTGACGGAGGATGCGCACACGGCACTCAAGCTCAATCGCCGTGGTTTCAATACCGCCTACCTCGCCATTCCACAAGCGGCGGGCCTGGCCACCGAAAGCCTTTCCCGACACATCAGCCAGCGCACACGCTGGGCACGGGGCATGGCGCAGATTTTTCGCACCGACAATCCGTTGTTTGGCAAAGGTCTGAACCTTGGGCAGCGCATCTGCTACCTCAACGCCATGATGCACTTTTTCTACAGCCTGCCTCGCCTGGTGTTCTTGACCGCCCCCCTGGCCTACCTGATGTTCGACGCGCAGATTTTCCATGCCTCGGCGCTGATGGTCACGGTCTATGTGCTGCCGCATATTTTCCATTCCAGTCTGACCAACTCCGCCATCCAGGGGCGCTTCCGCCACTCCTTCTGGAACGAAGTGTATGAGTCGGTGTTGGCCTGGTACATCATGCGACCGGTACTGTTGGCCCTGATCAGCCCTTCGCTGGGCAAGTTCAACGTGACCGACAAGGGCGGCACCATCGAGGAGGACTATTTCGACTGGAAGCTCGCGCGGCCTTACATCGTCCTGCTGACCTTGAACATGATCGGCCTGGTGATCGGCGTGGTGAAACTGATCGGAAGTGATTCGGCCCAGGTCACGACCCTGCTGATCAACCTGGCCTGGACTGTGTACAACATCATCATCGTCAGCACTGCCGTGGCGGTGGCCACTGAGTCCTCTCAGGTGCGTAACGAACCCCGGGTGCCCGCAGACCTGCCTGTGCGCGTCTATCGCGAAGACGGCACCTCGTTCGATTGCAAAACCCAGGACTTCTCACAAAACGGCGTGGGTCTGGCACTGCCACCGCAGGTTCAGCTCAGCGTCGATGAGAAGGTACGGCTGTGCATTTTGCGCACACCTCCCTCAAGCCTTTTTCCYGCAAGAACGATCTTCAGCAACGACAACGTGACGGGCGTGCAATTCGAGGCTTTGACCCTGCGCCAGCAAAGTGAGCTGGTGCGACTGACCTTTTCACGGGCCGACACCTGGGCCAACACCTGGGGTAACGGCCGCCTTGACGCGCCCATGTCGGCGTTGCGCGAGGTCAGCAGCATTGGCTTGCGCGCCATCCTGCGCTTGTTCGTTGTAACCCTGAAGGACAGCCACGCGCTACTGCGCAAACGCCCGGTCGCTCCATCACCTATTGACTCCACCGCGGACACGCAACGATCTTGAAGCCTTCCACTCGCCAGACCTTTCTTCCTCGTCGCTCACTCATGCTGATCGCCTGCTCGCTAGCGGGCTGGAGCGGCTGTGCCTTGAGTGCTGCCGCCCCAATCAGCGCCACGGACACGGCGCTGATGCCGGTCGCATCGTTGCCGGGGACCGATGCCCCGGGCAACAGCTATACCCGCACCCTCAAGGAGCTGGGCAAAAGCTATTCGATGACCCTTAAAGGCGTGGAGGCTACCGACAGCGTGAATTTCGATGTGCGCGCCGATGAAGTCGTCACGGCTGCGCAGGTCACGCTGCAGTACAGCTACTCACCGGCGCTGCTGGCCGATCTTTCGCAAATCAACGTGCTGATCAACGATCAAGTGGCCGCCAGCCTGCCTCTCCCGAAAGAAGAGGCCGGTAAAGTACAGACCCGGACCGTGCAGATCCCGCCGCAGACCATCACCGAATTCAACCGGCTCAGCCTGCAGTTCATCGGTCATTACACGATGCAATGTGAAGACCCTTTGCACTCCAGCCTGTGGGCCAGGATCGGCAACGAGAGCCAGCTGAGCCTCCAAGTGTCCTCGATTAAGCAGCCCAACGACCTGTCCGCTCTGCCGCTGCCCTTGTTCGATCGTCGAGACGCCTCGCCCCTGAAGCTGCCCTTCGTGTTCGCCGCGCACCCAGGCGGTCCGGAGCTTGAAGCCGCCGGCATCCTTTCTTCCTGGTTCGGCGCACTGGCCAGCTATCGCGGCGCAACCTTCCCCACCAGCCTCAGCAGCCTGCCGGCCAAAGGGAACGCGGTGGTGTTTGTCAGCGCCAGCGAATCAACGACCTTGAGTGGTTTGCCGATCAAAGAGGCCACGGGGCCGACATTGACCCTCGTGAGCAACCCGAATGATGCTCAGGGCAAACTGTTGATCGTCTCCGGGCGCGATGGCGCCGATCTCAAAGTTGCCGCGACTGCGTTGGCCCTCGGTGGCTCGGCCTTTTCCGGACAGAGCGTGGTGATCGACCGGATCGACTCGCTCAAGCCACGCCAACCGTACGACGCGCCCAACTGGCTGCCCTCCGATCGCCCGGTTCGTCTGGGTGAACTGGCGAAACCCGCGGAACTCAATGTGTCGGGTTATAACCCGGGACAAATGACCGTTGCCCTGCGCTTGCCACCCGATCTGTTCAACTGGCGTGAGCCCGGTGCGCAACTTGACCTGAAGTACCGTTATACGCCGCAACCGGTCTCCACCAACTCTTCGTTGCTGATCAGTTTCAACGATACCTTCATCAAGTCGATCGACCTGCCTTCGATCGAGAAACTCGGCAACAGCGACAGCCTGCTGTCGATGCTCAAAACCGACGACAGCCTGGCCCGCACGTCGCGCATGCTGTTGCCGCTCAATTCAGTCGCGCTGCAGTCGCGCCTGCAATTTCGTTTCATGTATGACTACATCAAACAGGGCGAATGCCGCGACATCATCATCGACAACATGCGCGGTGTGATCGACCCGGACTCGACCCTGGACCTCAGCCAATACGAACATTTCATGGCCATGCCCAACCTCGGGGTGTTCAAGGACAGTGGCTTCCCGTTCACCCGCATGGCCGACCTGTCTGAAACCTCGGTGATCCTGCCCAACGAGCCAGGCCCGGCCGATCTGAGCGCCTATCTGACCCTGCTGGGCCGCTTCGGCGACTCCACCGGTTATCCGGCCACCGGCGTGAAAGTGGTCCACGCCGACCAGGTGGCCGAGCAACGCGACCGGGATTTGCTGGTGCTCGCCTCGGGCAACAATCAGCCGCTGCTGGAGCAATGGCAAAGCCTTCTGCCGGCCAGGGGCGAAGATGCTGCGCAGTACTTTGAACTGTCTGACCTGCCGTTGCGTCTGCGCAACTGGATCAGCCCGGATACCAAAACCAATCGGCGTGAAGCGCGCAGCAGCTTCAGGTTCAGCGCTGAGGACGGCAGTGCTTATCTGACCGGCTTCGAATCGCCGCTCAAGAGTGGGCGCAGCGTGATATTTATCGCCGGCACAAGGCCCGGCGGCCTGGCCGACGTGACCAGTGCCCTGCTCAGCAGCGAAGAAAATGCCAACGAACTGCAAGGCAGTCTGGTGGTGGTCAGGGGCAAGCATGTCGAATCGCTGGTCGCCGAGCAGGATTACTACGTCGGGCGCCTGGGTCCGTTGCGCTATCTGCAGTGGTACCTCTCGCAGAATGTCATGGCGCTCATGCTGCTCACCCTCATCGGGGTCCTGCTGCTTTCTTGCATGGCCTACCTGGCCCTGCGCCTACGGGCCAAGCATCGTCTTGGCCAATGAGCCGCGCGGGCCAGTGTCGTTCATGCCTGTGACGTCCATGAGCAGCCGGGGTACTTCACTTCGCCAGGGCCTGCGCGGTAACGCGCGCAGGTTGAGCGCTGTGCTTGCGCTCGCCCTGCTGGCGCCGGCGATGGCGGCCGCACAATCCTGCGAGCCGCCGGCCTGGCCACTGTGGCAAACCTATGCGACACGCTTCGTCCAGGCCGACGGCCGGGTTCTGGAATCGAGCCTTGAGAACAATCACAGCACCTCTGAAGGGCAGTCCTACGGCATGCTCTTCGCAYTGATCGGCAACGATCAGCCACGCTTTGACAAACTCTGGCGCTGGACCTCGGCCAACCTCGCAGGCTCCGCCACCGCCACACGCCTGCCGGGCTGGTTATGGGGGCAAGGCAAGGACGGTCAGTGGCGCCTGCAAGACGTCAATTCGGCCGCCGACGCCGACCTGTGGATCGCCTACGCCTTGCTCGAAGCCGCACGCCTGTGGCATCGGCCGGACTATCACCAAGACGCCCTGCAGCTGATGGCGACGATCGAAGCGCAACTGGTCGTCAAACTGCCCGGGCTGGGCCCGATGGTACTGCCTGGACCACAGGGTTTCGTCCAGCCGGATGCTCTCTGGCGCCTGAACCCCAGCTACCTGCCACTGCCGCTGTTACGGCGCCTGGCCAAGGAAGCACCCTCCGGGCCCTGGCAAGCGATTGCCGATAACACCGCGACGATGATTGCCCAATCCAGCCGCCACGGTTTCATCGCTGACTGGGTCGGTTATCAAGGCACTTCAGCACAATCGGGTGTCTTCGTGAGCGACCCGATCAACGGCGACACGGGCAGCTACGACGCCATTCGCGTGTACCTCTGGCTGGGCATGAGTGATACCTCCGAACCGCTGGCAGCGCTGCTGCTCAAACGGCTGGACGGTATGGCCCGCAGCACTGTCGCGACGGGTTCCCCCCCGGAAACGGTCCGGCTTCTGCACGGCAGTGTCCAGGGTCAGAGCCCTTTCGGATTCCGGGCTGCACTGATTCCCTACCTTGAGGCCAAGGGGCAACCCAGGTTGGCCGATCAGCAACGAGACCGCGTGGAAGTCGCCTTGCGCGAGGCGCTGGCCAGGCCCGATGCCGACGCCGGTCCGCCGCGTTACTACAACTTCATGCTCAGCCTGTTCGCGCTCGGCTGGGCAGATAAACATTATCGATTCCGGGAAGACGGAACACTGAAACTCTCCTGGGAGACCGCATGCACGCGCACCACCGCACGCTAGCCATCGCCGTCATGAGCGCATGGACGGCTGCTGCCCACGCTCAAAGTCCGACGCCACAGACATTGCTCGTCGAGCAAGGGCAGTACTGGCAGTTGCATAAAAACCCTCAACGCGCGGCGGAAGTCTGGCTGAAAGTCCTGTTGCTGGACCCGGTCCAGGTTGACGCACTGTATGGCCTGGGCTTGATCGGCGTGCAACAGGACAAGCCACAACAGGCGCAGCAATACCTCGCCCGCTTGCAGGCCATCCAGCCTTTGCCACGGCAGGCACTGCAATTGGCACAGGACATCGCCCTGGCACAACCGCAGAACCAGCAGCGCCTGGAAGAGGCTCGGCGCCTCGTCGATGCCGGTGAGCGTGACAAGGCGAGCGTGGTGTTTCGCTCGCTGTTCGATGGCCGTCCACCTCAAGGTACGATCGGCCGTGAGTATTACAACAACCTTGCCTTCAATCAGGCTGACTGGGCTGAGGCACGCAGCGGACTTCAGCGCCTGCAACGTGAGATGCCCAACGACTCGATCGTCGCGCTGTTTTACGCCAAGCATCTGGTACGCCATGAAGACAGCCGTGCCGAGGGCATCCGCGCCCTGGCCGCGCTGACCCAACGTACCGACATTGCCGGTGATGCCGACGAAAGCTGGCGCCTGGCGCTGACCTGGATCGGTCCGCCCGATCCGGCACAAATGCCGTTGTTCGAGGCGTACCTCAAGACGCATCCGGATGACGTGGAAATCCGCGCGCAGATGAACAAGGGCAAGCAACAGGCAGCGACGACGGCCAGCAAGGAATGGCAACCGCCCGCCGAAGTCGCGCGCGGCCTGAAGGCGCTCAAGGAAGGCGATCAGGCCACCGCCGAACAGGCTTTTCAAGCGCGCTTGAAAACCCGGCCCGATGATGCCGACGCGCTGGGTGGCCTTGGAGTCGTTCGCCAGCAGCAACACCGACTGGCCGAAGCGGAAAAACTCCTGGGTCAGGCCACGCGACAACAAGGCGGCAGCCACTGGCAAGTTGCGCTGAACGAAGTGCGTTACTGGTCTGCGTTGCAGCAGGCCCGCGACGCCCAGGCCAAAGGCCAGACAACCCAGGCACTGGCCTTGGTCAACCAGGCCCTGCGGCTCAATCCAGACGGGGTGGACGCTCGCCTCGCCCTTGCGGACATTCAGACCGGCGCGGGCCAGTTCGATGACGCCCAGCGCAACTATCGCCAGGTGCTGAGCCTGCGCCGTGACGACCCTCAAGCACAGGAAGGGCTGGTCAACGTGCTGCTCAAGAGCGGCAAGAACGATGAAGCCCTGCAACTGATCAACAGTCTGCCAGCCACCGGACAGGCAAAGATCGGCCAGTCCGCACGCCTGCAAGCCTTGCGTGCGACGCAACTGGCCGCCCTCGCCGAACAACGCAACGACCTGCCCGCTGCGCGTAACGCCTTGCAGGACGCGCTGCGCGTTGAGCCGGACAACATCTGGACGCGTTTCGCCCTGGCCCGCCTGAACCTGGCGATGGGCGAACCCCAGAAGGCTCGGGACCTGATCAACGCCATGCTCCAGGCCCATCCCGACAATGCCGATGCGCTTTACGTCAGCGCCCTGCTGTCGGTCCAGATGGGTGAGTGGAAAGCCGCCCAGACAACCTTGGGACGCTTGCGCCCCAACCAGCGCACCCCGGACATGCAAGCACTGGCCGCTGACGTCAGCTTCAACCTGCAACTCAGCCAGGTAATCGAGTTGGGCAAGCGCGGACAGCGCCAGGAAGCCCTGACCTTGCTCGAGCGCATTCAGCCGATGACCAACGACAGTCCAGACCGCACGGCCAGCCTGGCCTCGGCCTACGTCGACATCGGCGAGCCGGGCCGTGCGCTGGCCCTCATGCGCGGTCGGTTGCAACAGACCACAGCGCCCTCGGCGGACTTCATCCTGCAATACGCCGCTGTCCTGCTTAAAACCGGAGAAGACACGCAGGTCAACCAGATTCTGCGCGACCTTCAGAACAAGCCCTTGAACGCGCCGGCCCGCAAGCGATTCGATGACCTGCTCTATCTCTATCGCATCCGCCAGGCTGACCAACTGCGTGAGCGAGGCGATCTGGCCAACGCCTATGACACGCTGGCGCCCGCACTGGCGCAACGTCCCGGCGACAGTGCGGCCGTCGCGGCCCTGGCGCGGATGTACTCGGCAAACGGCGATACGGCAAAAGCCCTCGAACTCTACAAACCGCTGTTACAGCGCCAGCCAAACGACCCGCAACTGCTGTTGGGTGCTGCCGACGCGGCGGTGCTGGCACATGACGCGGCCTTTGCCGAACAGGCGCTGCAACAGCTGCTCAAGACCGAATCCGGTAACCCTCAAACGCTGACTGAGGCCGCACGTCTCTACCAGAACTTGGGCAAGACCGGCACGGCGACTGATCTGCTGCGCAAAGCCGTGGCCATCGAACAGAGCGAGAAACGCAGAAACCAGGGCGGCCAACTGGCCGGCTCGACAGTGGCGCCCAACCCTTTTGCCGGGGTATCAGGTTCACGTAACGAAGTCAGTCGCGACACCTTGCTGGCAGTCATCCCGCCACCGGTTCAGGAGATGCCGGGCAGCGCCCCTTTTGCCATCGGCGCCCCGCCAAGGCCGCAGCAGGCGAGCAATCCATTCGAGTCGCAGTTGCCCCGCGCAGCACTGGTGAGCGAGGACATCAGCCCCGCGCAACTGGCGCTCGATAAAATCCTTCAGGAGCGCAGTGCCTACGTCACCCAGGGCGTGAGCATTCGCAGCAACAACAGTGAGTCGGGACTGAGCAAACTCACCGATATTGAGACACCGCTGGAAATCAATATCCCGCTGGATGAGAGCCGCGTTGCGCTACGCGTGACGCCCGTCTCGCTGAATTCCGGCAGTGCCAACAGCGAGGCGCTGTCGCGTTTTGGCAACGGTGCGCAGAGCGGCAGCGTCGGTTCGCAGAAAGCCGAGGGCGTCGGCCTTGCCGTCGCCCTTCAACGGCCCGCCGATGGGCTCAAAGCCGATCTCGGTACCACCCCGCTCGGCTTCAAATACACCACCGCCACCGGCGGCATCAGCGTTGATCGCCCCATCAGCGATGCCTCTAATGTCCGTTATGGCGTGAGCGTTTCCCGGCGTCCGGTGACTGACAGCCTCACCTCGTTTGCCGGCACCACGGACAAACGCAGCGGGCAGTCCTGGGGCGGTGTGACCGCCAACGGCGGACGTGGTCAATTGAGCTTTGACGACAGCGAAGTCGGCGCCTATGGCTACGCCTCCTGGCACCAGCTATTGGGCAACCATGTCGAGTCCAACAGCCGCAGTGAACTGGGCAGCGGTGTGTACTGGTACCTGCAAAATGCCACGGACAGCAAACTGACCGTCGGCTTGAGCATGACCGGCATCAGCTACGCCAACAACCAGGACTTTTTCACCTACGGTCACGGCGGCTATTTCAGCCCGCAGACGTTCTTCGCCCTGGGCGTGCCGGTGACCTGGGCACAACGCACCGGGCGCTTGACGTATCAAGTCAAGGGCTCGGTCGGCGTGCAGCATTTCGAGCAGGACAGCGTCGACTATTTCCCGACCGACAAAGCCCTGCAGGCGGCCTCGGGCCTGCGCTACGAAGGGCAAAACAAAACCGGGATCGGCTACAGCGTCGCCGCGGCGGCTGAATACAAGGTCGCTTCGAACTTCCTGCTGGGCGCCAATCTGGGCCTGGACAACGCCCGCGACTACCAACAAATCAGCGGTGCCCTGTCCTTGCGCTACCAGTTCGAGGAGATCAGCGGCCCCATGAGCCTGCCGGTCAGCCCGTACACCTCGCCTTATTCCAACTGATCATTCTGGAGCTTTCGATGCCCACTTCTGCCCTTGCCGGCCTGACTCTCCTTGTCCTTGGGGAGAGCCATATGAGTCTTGCGGACCATTTGCTGGAGCCGCTGCACGACAACCTGACTCGCCAAGGCGCCCAGGTCCATTCCATCGGTGCCTGCGGCGCCAGCGCCGGTGACTGGCTGATCAGCAAGAAGGTCGACTGTGGTGCCGAGCGCAAAGGCAACGACAAGATCGTGATCAAGGGGCGCGAGGCAACCACCACACCGATCCAGGACCTGATCGCCGCCGACAAGCCCGACCTAGTGGTACTGGTCATCGGCGACACCATGGCGTCCTACGACAAACCGGTGTTTCCGAAGGCCTGGGCATGGCAAAACGTCACTGGCCTGGCCAAGGCCATCGCCGCCACCGGAACCCGCTGCGCCTGGGTGGGCCCGGCCTGGGGCAAAGCCGGTGGCATGTACCAGAAGAATGATGCCCGCACCCAATTGATGTCGCAGTTTCTGGCCGCGAACGTGGCGCCTTGCACTTACATCGATTCGCTGACGTTCTCCAAACCCGGGCAGTGGATCACCACCGATGGGCAGCATTTCACCGTCGCCGGTTATCAATCCTGGGGCAATGCGATTGGTGGAGCGTTGGCCAAACTGCCCGCCGACACCGTCAGCAGCGCGGGAGCCGGCAAATGATCCGATCCGCCTGTGGCTGGGTGCTGTTCGCGCCCTTGATGCTGAGCCTGCACGCCCAGGCCGCCGACATTGCCCTGTACCCGACGGGCCCGGATCAGGACTCGGCCTTCCTGCGCTTTATCAACGCCGCCGACCAACCGTTGCAGCTGCTGGCCGAAGGCTCGCGCGCAAGCCTCAAACTGGAAGGCTCGAATGCCGTGTCCGACTACCTGCCCGTGCCCGCCAATCAGCCGATCAAGGGCACCCTGGAACGCAACGGCAAAAGCCAGCCGCTGGACATCCAGGTGGCAGCAGGCGAATTCGCCAGTGTGATCGCCTTGCCAGACAGCGCTCAAGGTATCCGCCAGGTCGTCATCCGTGAGCAACCCGACGACTTCAATAGCCTGAGGGCCTCGCTGGCGTTTATCAGCGCCGATCCAGCGTGCACCCAGGCCGGTTTGCGCGCTGCGGGGAAGAACGCCGACCTGTTCAAGGAGGTGGCCGACGGCAGCGTGCAACGCCGAGCGATCAACCCGGTCAACCTGTCGGTGCAATTGGTCTGCGCCCAAACCAACGTCGGTGCCCCGCTGGACCTGGGCCAGCTCAAGGCTGGCGAGCGCTATAGCGTTGTGCTGCTGCCTGGCGCAAATGGCCCTCACCTGTTGCTCGCGACTGACGTCCTGGCCCACTGATCGGATCGCGCCACCACCATGGTTTTTGCCTCTCTCGAGTTTCTGACGTTGTTCCTGTCGCTGTTCCTGGCGGCCTATGCCGTGTGCCCGGCCGCCTGGCGCAACGTCACGTTACTGATCGGCAGCTGGCTGTTCTATGGCTGGTTGAGCCCACGGTTCCTCGCAGTGCATGTGGTGCTGACGATCACGGCGTGGGTCGGCGGCTTGCTGATTGATGCCTTGCGCGAAGATGGCAAGGGCCGCGTGCGGCTACTCGCGACGCTGATCGTGCTCAACACGGCGGTGCTGTGCTGGTACAAGTACGCCAACATCGTTGCCGGCACCTTGATCGATACCTTCACCGGGTACGGCGCCATGCCCCTGGACTGGCAGCGGGTCATCATGCCGGCGGGGCTGTCGTTTATCGTCTTGCAGGCGATTTCCTATCTGGTGGATGTGCATCGCCGTACCGTGCCGGTTGAACGCAGCTTCATTAATTACGCCACCTATATTTCGATGTTCGGTCATTCGGTCGCCGGCCCCATCATTCGCTATGACTGGGTTCGGCGTGAGCTGAATCAACGTTACTTCAACCTGCAGAATTTCTCGCTGGGCGCGCGCCGGTTCATGGTCGGGATGTGCATGAAGGTCCTGGTGGCCGACACCCTGTCGCCGGTAGTCGATGTGGCGTTCAGTGTGCCGAACCCCAGCTTCTCCGACGCCTGGGTTGGCTGCCTTGCCTATTCCTTGCAACTGTTCTTCGACTTCGCCGGCTACAGTGCCATGGCCATCGGACTGGGGCTGATGCTGGGATTTCACTTTCCCGAGAACTTCGACCGTCCGTATCTGGCCAACAGCATCCAGGACTTCTGGCGTCGCTGGCACCTGTCGCTGTCCAGTTGGTTACGTGACTATCTGTATATTGCGCTGGGCGGCAATCGCAACGGCACCTGGAAAACCTACCGCAACCTGTTCCTGATCATGGCCATCGCCGGCCTCTGGCACGGTGGCGATAGCTGGAATTATCTGCTGTGGGGCAGCGCCCATGGCATTGCGTTGTGTGTGAATCGTGCCTGGAGCAGCTCTTCCCTGCCCGCGGTGCCACCGCTGCTTTCCCATGGCCTGACACTGCTGTTCGTGTGCCTGGCCTGGACACTGTTCCGCGCCCCCGACTTTCATAGCGCGCTGAGCCTGTATGCCGGACAGTTCGGTCTGCAGGGCATCGCCCTCGGTGACGAACTGTCCACGACCCTGCGCCCGGTGCACGGCCTTGCGGGTTTGCTGGGAGTGTTCGGTGTCGTCGCACCGCTGCTGCGCCCTTACTGTGAGAAACAACTGGGCGGCCTTTCGCTCTACACCGCCGCCCTTTGGCCCATTGCCGGTTTCATGCTGTCGTTCGCACTGATCGCCAGTCGCGAAACCGTACCCTTCCTGTATTTCCAATTCTGATGACGAGCTTAAAGCACACCCCGCCCCCCACTCAGCCAGATGATCTGGCGACACGCAGCAGTCAGTTGGCCGGCGTGGCGCTGCTGATATTCCTGGTCGTCGGCCTGCTGTCCACTGGCCGTCTGATCGTTTCAGGGCAGATCTCACTGCTACCCGATAAAGTGCTGAACACGCAGATTCTTGATGGCGATATCACCCATCGGATCGCCAAGGAACTGTCGAACGCTGACTTTCCCACGACCTTCGCCAAGCTGGAGCGCGGTGTCAGTTGGCTGCTCCTCAATGACACCGGGCCGAGGGTTCGTTCGGGTTGTCCTGACTGGCTGTTTTTGGCTGATGAACTCAAGATCAATCACCAGGCACAGCGCAATGCCGATGCCAAAGCCCAGGCCGTGATTGATCTAAAGCAGCAGCTCTCCCAACGTGACATCAGCCTGCTGGTGGTCATCGTTCCAGACAAGAGCCGCATCGCTTCCGGGGAGCTTTGCGCACTGCACCGCCCGGCCGCTCTCGAAGGGCGCATCCAGGCCTGGACCTCGAAGCTGGATGTGGGTGGCGTGTCGAATCTGGACCTCACCGGTGCGCTGACGCCACTGGGGGCCAGTGCCTGGTTGCGCACCGATACGCACTGGAGCGAATCCGGCGCAAAGGCAGCGGCCGAGGCCGTCGCACAGCGCCTGAAGACCCTGGGCATCAGCGCAACGCCACGCAGGTCGTTTAACGAAAGTCATGCCCCGCTCGCGGTGCGACCTGGCGACCTGGTCCATCTGGCGGGCATCGACTGGCTGCCGCTCAAATGGCAACCTGCAGCCGAAATGGTCGCCAAGACCCGCACCCACGAACTTCCCGTTGCGTCAGCCGCCAGCCCTGACACCGAGGCAGACCTCTTTGGCGATGCCGACCTCCCCAATACCGTGCTCATCGGCACTTCATTCTCACGCAACTCCAACTTCGCAGGGTTTCTGCAGCAGGCACTGGGCGCCCCCGTAGGTAACTTCGCCAAAGACGGCGGAGCGTTCTCTGGTGCTGCAAACAGCTACCTCAACAACCCGGCCTCCAAAGAAACGCCGCCAAAACAAATCATCTGGGAGATCCCGGAGCGGGACCTGCAGTCGGCGTACATCGACCCCATTGCCTATCGCTCGTTGCGGTAGGCCAATCGCATCCGGTCGAACCGCCGTCGGGTACGAGAAACCCCTACCCAAAGCGGTCGGTGAAAAGGGCCGGGGCTATCTCCATAAATGGGGCATTTCACCCACCCAACCGGGCGTTCACCACCTGATTTGAGGAATATTCCCCCCTCCCCCTTTTCTCTCGCTTCAAACACTCAGAGCCTGTTCATTCATTTGAATTTTTCCTTTGCCCTATTGAAATGGCTCATAAGTTGCAGCCCCCCCTGGTACCCGCAACAGTTGTCGTCCCGGACATCATGGAGACGGCGGGCTCGGCATGATGCGAGGGGTGAAAAATGAAACGTGCGACACCACCATGCAACTCCATCGCCTTGCTGCTCAGGTCAAGCCCGCCCTGTGCGATGCGCCTTACCCTGACTACCGCCAACGCCGTTCCGCTGGATGATTTCGGCCCGCCATCCGTCAGCCTGTGGGCGGCGGCATCACCGGCCACCAGTCGGCTGTTCGCCCTGATCGGCGCGCAGTTCATCCTGCCGGTGATCCTGATGTACTCCTTCTGGAGCGATTACGTATTGGGCGCAAAAGGGAGAATGGGTGATGGCTTCCTCTAATAAATCAATTGCACGAGTCACGAAAACGCCGATCCCCCTTTATAAGCAGATCGCTCAGCTAAGCCTGATGTTTATCGCGTTGCTGATTATGCTGGCGTTGTCCGCTGTACTGGCGATGGAGTTGACCTTTGGAACGCTCTGACGAGTGCGGTAAAAAAAGCAAATCATCCTTCGATTCCAACAATTGCTAGCTGAGCGGCATGGAAGGACACACTGCAACCGACACTGGATTTCAGAACTCTTAAGGTTTGCTTAAGGACTTTAAATGTCCCCGGCGGACAGACTTTCCTGAACGATCAGGAGAGCCGCCATGAACCCGCAATCGGTGATTTCAAACCATCCATGCCCCCTTGTACGGCCGCTGGGTGCCCTGTCCGGCTGGCAGGAGCGCCGCGCCAAGGAGCTGATGCTGCGTGACATGGGCAGTTGCGTTCGCATCAGCGAGATTGCCGAACACTGCAACCTGTCCCGTAGCCATTTTTCCCGGGCGTTCAAAAAGGTTACCGGCCACTCGCCGCAAGGCTGGCTAGTGATAATGAAAATCGAAAAAGCCAAAAGCCTGCTGATCACCTCGATGCCGATCACCGATGTCGTCTATGAATGCGGTTTTGCAGACCACTCGCATTTCACCCGCACGTTCAGCCGCCTGGAAGGGATGACACCCAAGGCATGGCGCCGGGCCTTTGAGCATGTAGCGAGCCACCCTGGCCAGCCACCAGTGATTGATCGGGACATACCCGAATGGAGAATTCGCGATAGCCTGGTCGACGGCATGGGACAGTCCCGCGCGCAGGAACTGCACGCCTGAACTGATCGAGATCGACAACACGAACTCCTCCCCTTTGGCCGCTGATGCGGCCTTTTTTTATCCGGCGCTGGCCGGTGCCAGTGGCAGGTAGAAGCAAATCCGGGCGCCCTGCTCGCTATCCTCGACCACCAGCGTCCCGCCGTGCGCGCCGATCACCGACCTGCAGATGGCCAGGCCCATTCCCATGCCGCTGCCTTTGGTGGTGTAGAACGCATCGAAGATCTGCTCGCGCTGGTGTGCGTCAATTCCGGGCCCGTTGTCCTGGAAGCAGACCTGGACATGAGCGTCCTTTACCGCTGAGCCGATGATGATGCGTCCATTGGGCAACCCTGCTCCGGCGATGGCCTCCAGCGCATTGGTGATCAGGTTGAACACCACCTGCTGGATCTGTACCGCGTCGACCGACACCGGGCATTGCGCATCGAGCCGGGTTTCCAGGTTCACGTTGCGGTTCGCCAGGTCGGTGGCAGTCAGGCGTACGACCTCACCGATCAAGTGATCGATTTGCATCGGCAACCGTTGCAACGGCATCTGTTTGGCGAGTACGCGAAGCGCCTGGACAATATCGGCGGCGCGGGCGCTGTCCGAGCGAATGTCTTCCAGCCCCTGAATCGCCTCTTCCAGATCGGGCTGATCACGCTTGAGCCAGCGCAGGCTGGCCGAGGCATTGGACACGATGCCCAGTAGCGGTTGGCTGATTTCATGGGCAATCGAAGCAGAAAGCTCGCCCATGACCTTGAGGTGCGAGCTACGCGCCAGTTCCGCCCGGGAACTGCGCAAGTCCGCTTCCATCTGCGCGCGCAGCTGGTTGTCCTCGACCAGCTGTTCATACAACTTGGCGGTTTGCAGTGACACCGCGGCCTGAGAGGCGAGAATTTCCAGCATGGTCAGGCGCTGGGCGCTGAACAGCTTGGGGACCAGGCTGTTTTCCAGATACACCAGGCCAATCAACGTGCCTTGTTTGAGCAATGGCAGGCACAACACCGACCGCACCTGGCGCTGGCGCAGATCGGCGCTGTAGGCCTCGGGACAATCGGCCCGGGCATCGTCGAGCACCAGGGGCGTGCGCGTGCGCATCGTAGCGTTGAGCACCGAGGCCGGCGCCATCTGTTCGAGCGGTTGCCCGGCGTCCAGAGCGATCCGTACATTGCCGGCTTCGACCGAAGCCGTCGCCGCCAGTTGCAGTTCGGCGCCGCTGACGATCATCAGCACGCCATTGTCGGCACCGGCCTGAATCATCAAGTGATTCATCAGGGTTTCGACCAGTCGGTCGAGCAGAACTTCCTGCGACAGTGCACGCGCCGCTTCGATCCCCACTTCGAGATCGAGGCGGACCTGGGTCACAGGCCGGACCGGCTCGAACGACGGCTGCGCACTCAGAAACGGGTGCAAGGCTTCCAATTGACGTGCCTTGGCTTCGGCGCCCCACAGGTTGTAGCAGTCGCGCGCGACACGCAGATGGTGGGTGGCACCCGACACCAGCCCGTTGGGTAGGCAAATATCGGCCAATTGTTCATGGGCCAGCGCCTGCTCATGGATGAAACCGGCCGCCGCCGCAGCGATCTGCGACTGATCGAAACAACGGATGGCTACCAGTTCCTGACCGCGCAAACGGGCGATGACGCCCTCGATCAGCAGCAATTTGTTGCGGAAGGTTGTCGGGTTGAGTTCGACCCACGGCAGGAACCGCAGGCGTTGCCGCTCGAGCTTTTCCAGTTTTTCCGCCACCTCGCCCGGCGCTTGCGCACTGCCCAGCGCCAGGCTGTAGAACAGGTAGTAATCGGCGAGATTGATATGCGCCGGAATGGACCAGGCCAGCTCGGCGGCTTCTTCGAAACGTCGCAATGCGTAAGGGATATCGCCGAAATAAAACGCCGACATGCCTGAATACAGCCACGACCAGAACAGCGTCGGCTGCGACACACGGGTACGGTCGATGGGGCCGAAACGGTCATGTTCGATGCCATCCAGTTCGGCCAACGGCCGATGCAGGCGCCCGTCGCGCAGATCGGTGGCGAATGCCTGTTGCGCCAGCAGGATGCGCTCGATATCGATGTAATGAAATTGCCGCACCCACGCCAACCCATGCTCCAGTTCGTTCAACACCCCTTGCAAGGGTTCGCCCATGAACAGCAGGTCGGAGCCGATGTGGTTGCAGGCGTAACAGGACATGCCCAGGTCGCCGCCGGCCTGGCCGCACTCGAATGCGGCGAACGCCTTCTGTCGAGCGTACGCCATCGGTCGGGTCCACGGGCTGACCTGATCGAGCGCCACCAGCGTGCCTGTGCGCCCTGCTTCGTAGCCGTGCTTGTCGGTGAGTTCAAGCGCCACTTCGGCGAAAGCCTGCCCGTCCACATATTCGCCATAGCGTTCGGCAATCATCACGCCAAACCAGGCAAAACCGTAACCGCTGCTTGGCGTGGTGCCATGCAGCAGTGTGAGTTCGACCATTTTCGCCAAATGCAGAAAACGAATGTCGTCGTCGACGAAAAACGAAGAAATCAACGTACTGAGCAACTCCATGGCCGCTTCGACAGACGGGTCATCGGCCTTGGGCAAATGCACCAGATCGGCGATGCGGCGTGCGCCGACAAACTCACGAACCTGGGTAAATGCCAGGGTCAAATCGTTCTGTGAGGGCCTGCGCTGCAGGGGAATATCCAGCAGGGCCAGACCGTTCAACGCCTCGGTGATCGCCCCCTCGTAATCGGAGTGCAGCGTGCGCAAGGTGGCCCGTAACCGATAGGTCTTCGCGCGGTCGAGCACTGTGGTGGCCTGGGTCAGGCAATCGTCGAGGCGGCGCTGGGCGCCTTCCAGATCGGCCAGGAGCATGTCGCATTCGGCAGCCAGCCATTGGGTGGCAAACGTCTGGCTGTAGAGGCTCGACCAACCTGTCTGGCCGAGCAGACTCTCGGCCGTGCGAAGATAGCCCACGGCCTGCTCGACAGCAGCGGTGTCGCGGGCGCGTTCGGCGGCTTCGACCAACAGCTCGACGAACGCGGCGCGGCGATGCGCCTCCAGTTCATCGGCGTCAATGCGCTGGACCTGACTGGCGACTTCGAACACACGTTCATGGATCTGCTCGCCCCAATGATCAAGCATGGCGCCAGCGATACGCGCATGCTCGGCCGCCCGTCCCACTGGCGCCGCCAGCTGACAGGCCGCCTCAAGCACACGGTCATGGGGAAACACCAGTTGCTCGCGCTCACGCAACAGAAAACCTGCATCGACCAGGCTTTGCACATCATGGGTGATTCGTTGCGGCTCACACGGCAACAGCCGGTGCAGCAGTGATTCATCACAGCGCCCGCCGACATAACCGGCCGTGCGCAGCACTTCGCGCTCCATCGGTGACAGGCGTTCGAGTCGCAATACCATCAAGTCCGCGACGTTGTCGGCGTAGCGATAACCGTCCACCTCCTGTTGATTCCAGACCCAGCGGCGACCCGGCACGTCGAAGCGCACCAGACGCTCATCGATCAATGCGCGCAACACCTGGCTGACGAACAGAGGGTTGCCAGCCGTCTTGTAATGCACGACTTGCGCAAGCGCCTCAATCTCCTTGGGGTCGGCGTCCAGCTCCGCGGCGATCAGCTCCGCAACCGCGGGCACCGACAATGGCCCCAGCATGACGCTTGCGCAGGGCAACGATTGCTCGCGGCCCAGCACCTCCAGCACTCCCCCCTCGCGCTCGAGGGCCTGCGACTCGGCCTCGCGATACGCCAGGATCAGCACCAGATGCCGGGGCCGCCGGGCGACGAAGGCCTGTAAAAACGACAGCGTCGAATCGTCCGCCCATTGCACGTCATCCACGAATAGCACCAGGGGGCGTCCCGGCTGAGCGAAGACCTCCAATACATCGAGCAGGGTCCGGTTGGCGCGATCGAGCGCATGTCGGGCCGGCATGTTCGGTAGCTCAGGTGTGACCCCGATGACCAGCTCAGCCTCGGGCGCCAGCTCCACCAGAAGCCTGCCCCGCCCCTTAAGCCGTTCGACCAGTTGCTCGCCCAGCGTCTGCAACTCCAGAGCCGGCTTGCCCAGCAACTGGGTCATCAGCGACTTGAAGATTTCTGCCAAGGGTGCAAATGGAATTTCCTGCTGCAACAGATTGCTCTTGCCACTGGCCCAGAAGCCGGGCGCCAGGGGCCGGACACCCTGATGGATCAGCGTCGATTTGCCGGCGCCCGGCGCACCACCGACCAGCAGGACCCGGGCGATGCCATCGCTGCCCACCTGATGCATCAGCTCGACCAACTGCGTGCGTTCGGCCTCTCGACCGAACAGCACATCGCCGCGGGCCGAGGAAGGCAGCGCATCGAAAGCGCCCAGGCGGAACGCGTCGATACGCTCATGTTCCAGCCACTGCTGTTGGCACCAGGCCAGATCCACGGCCATTGATTCGGCACTCTGGTAGCGGGCACCCGATTCTTTCGCCAGGCCTTTGAGCAGCACTCGGCAGATGCCTTCCGGCAGATCGGTGACATGAATCGCCGGTGATTCCGGCTGGACAGCGGCATGCACGTGCAGCCATTGGGACGGGTCGCGGGCGGTGAGCGGCAGGCGGCCGGTCAGTGCCTGATAAAGAATCGCGGTCAGCGCGTAGACATCGCTGCGCGCATCAAAACTGGCGGCATCGCGTCGTACCTGCTCGGGGGCCAGATAAGGCCATTGCTCCAGGCCGGGCAGTTCAACGGCGGGCGCCTCCCCGGCATGGCTGTGAACACTCAGTAGTCTGACCGAGTCGGCCGCATCCACCACCAAGTGGTGGGGTAGCAGGCTGGCATGTCGCACACCCATCTTCCGGGCGCTCGCCAGCGCGTTGGCCGCGGCTACGGCGATGGCCAGCAAGCGTGCCAGTGGCAGCCCTGTGTCACTGATCAAATCAGCCAGCGGCACTCCAGACGCGGGATATATCAACAAAGGCCCCTCGGCCGAGCGGATGAACGCGACAGGGGCAATCGCCCAGGCCGGATCCAGGCGCAGGTGAAAATCGCGCTCCAGCCCCTGACATAGGGCAGGCCGCTGAATCGGCGCCCGGGCGGCGAGCCAGCGTGTGCCCGATGCCCGATCCTGGAGCGTGAACCAGGTCAGGTCGTTTTCCCGGCGCAGTATGGTGAAGGTGCAACGCTCCAGCCAGGCTTCATCGTGTACGACATCAAGACTGTGGGAACCGGATGCTGAGAGAGGGCTGCTGGGCATGAACAATCACCGCTGAAGATTCGTTTCGGGCTGAGCCCGGGAGTATACGCAAGGCTCTGGCCCGAGGGCTGCGCTCAAGCAATCCTGTCCGTCATTGGCACCAGAATGGCCGTTGAGGGCCCCCGCGGCCTGTGGTTTTTGCGCTCTGAAATCGCCGCGTGTTATCCCTCGGGATAATTGCATTATGCAAGGCCGTCCCCTAGGGTGCGTTCTCAGTCAGTTTTCCCATCAACGCAGAGCAGAGGAACGTATGATCCGACTCGGCCAAGCCACTATTTCCCTGGAACGGCGCGAAGCCTTTCTTGATGGACGGCCGCTGCGTGTCGGAGGCCGGGCATTCGAAATCCTCTCGGTGCTGATGCAGGCCGATGGCCGAATCGTCAGCAAAGATGAATTGATCACACAGGTCTGGCCTGACACCGTCGTCGAGGAAAACAATCTGCAGGTGCAGATTTCCTCGCTGCGCAAGTTGCTCGGAGAAAAAGAGCTCATCCAGACGGTCCCGCGCCGAGGTTACCGATTATTGAAAGAACGTGAACCGCCCCTGCCCCTGTTCCACCCTGCGGCCCCGGGCCCCTTGGCGTCCGATGATCAGCAGAGGATCGATCCTGACAGCGTGCCGGTGTTCATCGTGGACGATGACGCCTGCGTGCGCACAGCGCTAAGCCGACTGCTGCGGGCCGAAGGCATCGTGCACCGGATATTCGCCTCGGCCGAAGAATTGCTCAGCGCTGACCTCGATATCGGCCCCGCCTGCTTGTTGCTGGACGTCAGCCTGCCCGAGGCGACAGGCCTGGAACTGCAATCCACACTCGGGCGGCGCGGCCTTCCGTGGCCGGTTATTTTCATGACCGGTTTCGGCACCATCCCGATGTCGGTGCAGGCCATGAAAGCGGGAGCGGTCGAGTTCCTGACCAAGCCTTTCAATGACGACCAGTTGCTGGACATCCTGCGCACCACCCGTCAGCGCGCAGCGACGACGTTCGAGCAATGGCAACGCACTCAGAGTGCCCGTCAAAGGGCTGCCCTGTTGACCCCCCGTGAACACGAAGTGCTGCCGCTGATCGTCGCGGGTCTGTCCAACAAGCACATCGCCAACCGGTTGGGCACCAGTGAAGTCACCGCCAAGGTCCACCGCAAACACATCATGCAGAAGATGCAGACGCGCTCGCTGGTCAGTCTGGTCAGCCTGTATGGCTTGCTCAGCGCCGAGCCGGCGTTTGGCCCGCAGGGTTCTTCATGACGATCGACACTGGCTGCACCGCCCCCGGATCATCCGGCGGCGTCATGATCATCGTCTGCATCGTGGACGACGATGCGTCCGTGCGCAAAAGCCTGGCCAACCTGCTTCGGTCGGCCGGATACCGCGCCCGGGTATTCGCCTCGGGCGAGGAATTCCTGGCCCTCGAAAACTTCAATGACATCGCCTGCCTGTTGCTGGATTTGAAAATGAACGGCCTGTCAGGGATAGACGTCATGCACGCACTGACGCTCAAGGACAGAAAATTCCCGGTGATTTGCATGTCGGCACATTGGGATGAAGCGACACTGGCCGAATCCGGTCGCTATAAACCCATCGAATGCCTGCGCAAGCCCTTCAGCGGCGATGCTTTGCTGAGCGCTATCGAGTTTGCACTTCAAAGTGAGTGTTGAAGGTTTTCCTGATAGCCGATGTGGCGTCTGACCAAGGCAGACGGAGTGATCATGTCCCAGGCTGGCAAGTTTGGCGGCGGGAGCTTTTCTCGACAGACTGCTATCGGCTGATTCTGTTGAAAAAGTCGCTCTGCCCAAACGGCCTGATCGTTGACTGACTTCCTCAGGGCGTCAAGCAGCCAGTCGGAAATGTCCACGAAACCATGTGCGATTCACTCTGGGGCACACAGGCATTCAGCTTCCCTCCGCCCTCGGTTCCCGACTGGGAGCGCGACGCCTACAAAGTTGCCATTATCATTTGTCGTCCATCTTTGTTGACGATTGTGGCCGGCGCTCAGTGCTCTCTTCGGCGTTGGGCGCTTCTGGAAAACTCCCTGGCGTGAACACATGGGTCTGCAAGTCGCTGGCATCGACTTCGGCGACACCATGAACCGAACGGGCCAGACCAATGGCCTGTTCACACTGTCTATGAGTGTTGACGCGGCCGCTTAACTCCACTTTGCCCGCATGGGTTTTGACATTGATATGCAGGCTAAGGGTCGGATCGGAAAATGCCAGGGCCGACTTCACCTTGGCGGTAATCCATGCATCGTGAACGGCCATTTCCAGACCATGAGTGTAATGCTGGAAGGAGTGAATTTTCATGGCTGAACCCTCTCTCGCGTAATCAGACGTACTGTCCCATCTCATTTGCTGTGCCGCCCTCTGCCTGTCGGGTGAGCGCTATGGATACCTGATTCGTTTTGGAGCGCTCGCCACGCAAACATTGGCAGAAATTAATTATAGTACGGCCGTTGCCTGCGGTCAGAGCGCTGTCCCCGTGAACGTCCGCCTTGGTCGCTCCGTGCCAGGCGCAACACCTACAGAGCACTCCAAACAGTCCTTATCGCGATCAGCCCTGAGCACCCCATAGCTGCCGATCTCGACCGACAGAATCGGTCGATAGCTACCGGTGAGCGTGGAAGTTCGGTTGAGCCATTCCCCGCCCGGCGTATTACCTGTTCCGGGTTGTGCGCCCTAGGGTACTAGCGATGGTTGCGATAGCGTTCGGTCAAGGACTGCACGAGGGTGACGTAGGATTGCGTCTCGGCGTAGGGAGGCACCCCGTTGTACTCGACCACGGACGCTTCGCCAGCGTTGTAACCTGCCAACGCCAGCACCTGGTTCCCGTTGAAGCGCTTGAGTAGCCAGGCCAGGTAGCGCACGCCACCACGAATGTTCTGTCGTGCGTCGAACGGATCGTCCACGGCGAAGCGCTCGGCGGTGGCGGGCATCAACTGCATCAGCCCCTGGGCGCCGGCTTCGGAAATGGCGTTGGGGCGAAACGCCGATTCGGCATGTATCACTGCGCGGACCAGCGCCCTGTCGACACCATAATGACCCGAAGCGGCTTCGATCTCCCGCCGATAGGAATGGGTGTCCAGGCGCAGTGAGGCGACCTTGAAATCCTTCGTCGCCATGCACAGATAGCAGCCCCTGATGTAATAGAGCTCAAGGACATCGACCCGTGCGGAGATCCCGACAGGGCGCCGGCTCACATATTGACGTTTACCCTTGTGGATGAAGGTGAACACCCGAATCCGCACCGCGCCTGGGTCTTCGTCCCGCACAACCCGTGGCAGGGCCATTGTCTTGGCGCCTCTACCTGCGCCCGCCATGCCATTCAGGCGAGTGCAGCGGGCGCTGGCGATAACCTGGCTGGTGTAGCTGATGGCTCCGTCCCTGGCTTGGCACTTGAACATGGCGCTGGCGCTGGCGCACAGTGGAGCGACCAGCAAGGCCAGCTCGAT
Source organism: Pseudomonas sp. P5_B3 (assembly GCF_056400405.1). Taxonomy (NCBI): domain Bacteria; kingdom Pseudomonadati; phylum Pseudomonadota; class Gammaproteobacteria; order Pseudomonadales; family Pseudomonadaceae; genus Pseudomonas; species Pseudomonas sp. P5_B3. The sequence continues at coordinate 23,695 of NZ_JBFULI010000042.1, forward strand.
GCAGCCAAGAAGGCTCTTGCGAGCCCATCGCCATGCTCTGGAACTCATCACATCACTTCGCTCCGCGCCGCAGGCGCCGATCAGGTCTGGGGCGCCTGGCCCGGACGCTGCCTTTGGAGGGCCTGGTCTGGGTGACCCGCCTTTTGCTCTGATAGTTATACCCCTTGTAACCGGCCTTGGAACTTGCGTTGACGTACGGGCTGCCGGCGTTCCCAGGCGAGGCACAGGCCTGATTGCTCGCACGACGCGTCGTCCCGGCTTGCCAGGGCCGGGCGCAAGTCCGATCCGCGGGTGACGGACCCGGAGCCGGGGCGGGACAGGCCCAGGTACGCGACGGCAAAGTTGTCATCGTAATCCGCCCGGGCCGAACTCATCCGGGAATGAAATACACCTTGCGCACCAGCGTGATGTTTTCCCAGGTTCCCTTGAACCCCGCCGCCACCACGAACGAATCCCCCCGGCCCGAAGGTCTTCGCCACGCCGTCCGCATCGGTCAGGCGTACGGTGCCTTCGAGGATGTGGCACATCTCGTCGTAGTCGCACTCGCAACTCGGTCCAGGCACCGACCGAAACACGGCTGCTTCCTGCGAAGACCCAGCGGTTCCTCGAGTTCGTACGCAACCATCTCAACAGTGCTTAATGCCTAACGACTGGATAGAGGGCATCCCGACGCAAACGAATGTCTCCTTCTGGCCGATTGTCGCCTGTTGCGATGGGCTGAAATCGACCCAGGCTGCCGGTCAGCAATGGCTAAAATTGACCGATTGCCGCCCCTCGCCAAGGGCAGCAATCTACCACTTGCCGCCACTCATCGATGGTAACGAACCACTCCCCCTCATCTTCGTCACACCACTGCTGCTTCAATCGTTCTGGAACGCCAGGCATAAGCCAACACCATCAGCAACCCCAGAGCAGCCATCGCCGCTCCGGCCAGGGAAATCGCCGGATAACCCAGACCAGCGTTGATCACCGCTCCGCCCAGCGCTGCGCCAATCGCGTTGCCAAAATTGAAGGCGCCAATGTTCACCGCAGAGGCAAGATTGGGCGCGTCCTTCGCTGCTTCCATGACGCGCATCTGTAGCGGCGGCACCAGGGCGAAACTGGCGATACCCCATATCAGGATGGCCAGAGCAGCCGGCACCGTCCAACGCATCAGCAGGGTGAACGCCAGCAAGACGAGAATCAGAACGCTTAGCGAGACGATCAAGGTGCGATCTATCGAGCGGTCGGCGGCCTTGCCGCCCCACATATTGCCCAGCGTCAACCCCACACCAAAAAGCACCAGCATGGCGGTGATGTAGGCGGTGGAACTATTGGTCTCGCTGCTGAGGATCGGCGCGATGTAGGTGAAGACGGTAAACATTGCGCTCGATCCGACTACGGTCAGGGCCAACGCGCCCAGCACCGGACCACGCCCCAGTACCCGAATTTCGGCCATTACACCGACGCTTTGCGGCGTCTTCAGGTTAGGCAGGGCGAACCACAACGCGGCCATGGTCACCACGCCGAGGCCGGTAATTCCCCAGAAAGCGGTGCGCCAACCGAACAGTTCACCAAACCAGGCGGCCAGCGGCACACCGCCGATGGTCGCCAGGGTCAGGCCCATGAACATCGCCGCAACCGCCCCGGCACGTTTCTCCGGGGCGACCACGCTGGCGGCGACGATGGAGCCAACGCCAAAAAATGCACCATGGTTCAGTGAGGTCACCACCCTGGCGACCATGAGGCTGTAGTAATCGGTGGCCAGGGCTGACATCAGATTACCCAGGGTGAAAATCGCCATGAGCCCGATCAGCAGATAGCGCCGGGGAATCCTGCCGGTGGTCAGGGTCATCAGCGGTGCGCCGAGCAATACGCCCAGCGCATAAGCACTGACCAGCAAACCGGCGGCGGGAATGGAAACGCCCAGATCCGCAGCGATACCCGGCAACATGCCCATGGGGGCGAATTCTGTTACGCCGATGCCAAAGGCACCGATGGCGAGCGCGACAAGTGGTGGATTGATACGCATGGAAGGCTCCTTATCTATGCCGCTAATGCTACGATCCAGTCTTTTCAGGCGGTAGATAGCATTTTTGGCAATCACCTTTGCGCAGGAGGCACAAGTGGATTTCAACGGCAGGTCAGGTGAAATGAGCGTGTTCACCACTGTGGCGCAGGAAGGCAGCCTGTCGGCCGCCGCGCGTGCACTGGGCCTGACACCCTCGGCAGTCAGTCGGATCATCGCGCGTACCGAGCAACGTCTTGGCACCCGCCTGCTGTTGCGCACCACCCGAGCGATCACCTTCACTGCCGAGGGCGAAGCGTTCCTGCGCGGCGCCCGGCGTATCCTGGCCGACATGGACGAGGTCGAAGAAGCTATCGCCGACCAGGGCGTACCCAGGGGCCGATTGCGGGTCAGCGCCGCCCTTGGCCATGGGCGGCTGGCCATCGTTCCCTTGGTGGCAGCATTCAGCGCCCGTTACCCGAACATCGTCGTCGACCTCACCCTCGGCGACGAAGTGGTCGACATTCTCGGCGGCCAGGCCGACGTCGCGGTACGCTTTGGCCATCTGCCCGACAGCCCGCTGACCGCGCGCAGGATCGGCGACACCGGCCAGGTAGTGGTGGCATCGCCCAAGTATCTGCAGCGCCACGGCATCCCCCAGGAACCGGAAGACTTGCTACGGCACAACTGCCTACGCTTCAACTTCCGGCGTGCCGAACCCAACTGGCCGTTCATCCGCGACGGAAGAGAGTTTTCCCTGAAGGTCAGTGGCAACATCGAATGCAGCAGTGGTGAAGCGCTGGCACAACTCGCGCGAGTAGGTGCCGGCATTGCGCGTATCGGCGAGTTCAGCGTGAGCGAGGATCTGCAGCGCGGCGACCTGATTCCGCTGTTGGAAGCCTGGAACCCCGGGGACCAGGAACCGATTCATGCGGTGTTCGTCGGCGGGGCGGCAATGCCGGCGCGGGTGCGATTGTTCGTGGACTTCTTGCTGGAACATCACCGGATGTAAGCGGAGGCGTAAGCTGATATTTCCGGGTACTCGTGATGTTGAAGTGACCAAAACATTTTTGGGTGCACTATCAATAGGTGGTTTGCCTTACTGGAACAATCGTGAGCTCTGGCATTGATGGGTCGTCCGCACGTCTTAAATGGCCGTCGTTGAGTCCCATCCGCATGAAATGACTTTCATCCCGGGCATGCTCACTTGCAAGACCGGCGCGCCACAGTTAAGGTCATGCGTCATGACTACGCCATGCATCGAATCGACCACAACCTTCACGACCGCCACAGGCGGGTCGTGGGAGGTTGTGTGAGTTAAAACAACGCATAACCCCAAAGACCCGCCAGTAATGGACCGGGTCTTTTTTTTTGCCCCGGTTTTATTGGCACAAACGTAAGGAAACGCACATGTATGCACTTCTGATTCTCGACATGCAGGTAGGGCTTGTTCACGGCCCGGATAGACCTTGGGGCAGTGAAGCGCTTCTCGATACATTGAATAGGCTGATGAGAAGTGCACGGGAGACTGGCGCCCCCATCTTTCTCGCCCGCCACATAGGTCCGGCCGGGTCTCCTATCGAGCCGGGTAGTCCGCTCACCGAGCTTGTCCAGGAGTTGCAGCTAAGGGGTGACGAAGTGATTTTTGAGAAAAAACGTCCCAACGCCTTTGCTCAGACTGAGCTGGCCGGTCAGCTACGCGAACGCGGCTGTGAAGGCATCGTCGTTACAGGAATGAAAACTCAATACTGCGTAGATAGTACTTGCCGTGCTGCCCGCGATTGCGGCTTCGATGCTGTGCTCATCGCCGACGGACATACCTGCTCTGATACTCCAACGCTCAAAGCAGAGGCCATCGTTGCCCACCACAATGCAACCTTGGCGGGGCCATTCTGCCGAGTCGTTCAGGCTGAGGAATGGAGTTTCTAAGAAACTCCCCTGATCGACCCCGGCCAGGGTCGATCAGTCCGCTTGGCGCTGATGGGTTTCTTCTCCACTGGCCACTATCGGCCAGCCCGTGAATCACAGCGTGAGTCAGTGTCCGCTATGGGTTGCAGCCCTTCGAGACAGGCAGCAATCGGTCGAGGCTGTGTAAAACCGTTTTAGAGCAGGTTTGACGGTCAGAACCAGAACGAAAATCGCGTTCCTACGCAAATTTCAGGTCTGCTGACTAGCCAATGCTGGCAGATTTTACGTAGCAACGCAGACTTCCAAACGGTGTCTGCGTTTTTACACACTCTGGGCCAATAGCAGCCCTTGATGATTGGCTGCTATTGGCAAAAAGGCAGCACAAGCCGACACCGACCTACGGCGAGTGTCAGCAATGGGCCGCAAGATTTACTTCGTGACCACCAGCGCCGGTGGCTGCCAGCTGCCGTCGCCAGCGGGAAGAATCGAAGGCGGTGCGGTCTTCGGCCAGTAGAGGCGCATTACCAGAAAGACCGTGTCGTCAGGCGCGGGCAACCAGTTTGCCTCCTTAGCCTTGCCGGGGGAGTCTTTCTGGATGTACAGCGTCAGTGAACCATCCGTGTTTTTCTTCATCGCCGACAGCATCGGCGAATTGATCAGGTAACGGTTGAGCGGATTCTTGACCAGCAGCTGGCTCTTGCCGTCGTACATGGTCACCGACCAGAAGGCATTGACTGGCGGCAGTTTGCCGGCCGGGAAAGTCAGCGTGTACTTTCGCTTGCTGGTATCCAGCGTCTGGCCGGTGCCGTCGGTGCGCGTGTTGGGATACATCGCCTCGACGGCGTCGTTGCCGTAGAGGCCGCCTTTCGCGGCACCAGCACGCTTCAGCCAGTCGGCCTTGTAGAACGTTTGGTCGCCGAAGTACGCGCCTACGCTCCAGCCGTTGATTATCTTCGTCCCGCTCGCGAGGAACTTGTCGACCTTCTCGTCACCGGCCTTCATCCCGAGCAGGACCACGGCCTTGTGCTCGAGCGAGAGGTCCTTGAATTCGAAGGTGCGACCGGGTCCCACCCCAATGCTCGCCAGCTTGGCCCGGATCTCCTGGTCGTCAGCCGATGGCGGCACATACTCCATCGCGGCCGACAGGTACTCGAAGAAGTTGGCCTTGATGCCTTCCGTCGTAGCCGGCACGAAATCAATCTTCGGCGCAGTGGGCGGCGCGGGTTGATGGAGGAAGGCGGACAGCGGCTGGACCTTGTAGCCCGCTTGCACCTTCTCGACATTCGGCATGTCCTTGGCATTGTAGAGCTGAGTCCGAATGGCGCTCACGGCGAAGGGAGTGGTCGAGGTGAAGACTTTCTTGATACCGGGAGGGGGCGCGCCTTTCCAATCGGGACCGACCACCATGTAGTGGCCTGGCTCGTTGCCGGTGGCACGGCTGCCGATGTAACCGTAGTTGTAAGTGTTGCCGTCGATCATCTGCACCGAGTAGTAACGCCGCTTGTCCACTGCCGGCACCGAGATCACCATCGGCTCCGCGCGCAGGTCCAGCCAGACAAACGAGTACGGGGTGTCGCTGTTCGGAGTGATGATGGCCGTGTCTTGGTAGGTGAAGACACGAGGCTCGTTCTTGATCTGGTTAAACGGCGCCTTGAATTGCGGTCCGCCCTTGTCCACAGCATATTCGTTCATCACGGCGTAGTTCATGACCAGCGGCAAACCGTAAATAAAGCCTTCCTCGGCGATCGCCTTGGTCTGCTCGAGACTCGGCGCGGGTACGCCCTTGGTCACATCCGTCTTGTCTGCCTGCGTGATCGGATCGTTCTTGCTCGCACACCCCGCAAAAAGCGTTGAGCCCACTACGACGAGTGCCGCAGCCATTGTCCAGCCCCGGTTAGACTTCCTGTTCATTTCCACCTCGTTAGTTTTGAGCAAGCTGGCACCGTGATCGTTCATGGCCACGGTGAAATAATTTGAATGCTTGTAACCCTCCCGACTTTTTCAGTAGTGCCAGGTCATGTGGGCGGTCAGGGCTTCAATCCAGGTGTTGTCGAACTCGCCTGATACACGATTGCCAGACAAGGTTTTGCTGATCGACTGGTGTGCCCCCACCCAGACCGCGGCTCACTGAAATTCAGGTCTATTTACTTAGCGACTGCGAAGCGTCCACTCACACGCTCAGGGAGTGTAGATCACACATCCCCTTGCGCAGCTGAGAAGCTCAGATTCAGTTCCGTAATATTTACGCGCCGCCGTTACGGACCATTTGGCTTCGAGAACAGCCAATCGTGATCAGCAGCCAAAAGCAGACAGTCCGAGATTAACTCTTGAGGTCCGCCAAAGACCGCTATGGATCGACTGCTGACCTTCGTGATAGGCAGAAAGCAGCCAGATGCGGCCATTTGCACCGGCTTTACCGTGCCGTCTAGCAGATTACTTTTCCCTCTCCAAACCAGACTGTTGCGGCCAAATCCATCCGCACTGTATCTGCTCCTGCCTATCTACTACTGGTTAGCATGACTCCTCACTCACGGACTTATGCCCTATGCCGGATACCACTGACCTTTATCTGTTCATTGTTGCCGCCTTGCTGTTGTTGATCGTTCCTGGCCCTAACATGGCCATCGTCATCAGCCATGCTGTAGCTCATGGATGGCGCGCCGGCCTCGCCGCTGCGCTAGGAATAACCCTGGCTGACGTGCTGATGACCATCATGGTTAGCGCAGGCCTCGGTGTGTTAGTGATGAGTTGGGCGCCGGCGTTTGACTTGCTGCGCTGGGCCGGCGCTGGTTATCTGATGTGGCTGGCGTGGCAGGCATTGAAGACTCCTTCTACGGATACTCAGTCTCAAGCTACACAGGCCTCGATGAGAAAGATCTTTGCCCAAGCCACGCTCAACAGCTTGTTAAACCCCAAGGCGCTGTTGTTTTTCATGGTGTTTCTGCCGCAGTTCGTCACCGTAGGTACCGGTAGTGTCACCTCGCAATTGATGTTCTTGGGGTTATTGCTTGCACTTATCGCATTGATCTTTCATGCCCTACTCGGATTTTGTGCCGGACAGCTGCATATGCGCCTTCGCGAGGGCATGATCTCCAAACGCCTGGGAGCCTATAGCTTCGCTGCGGTTATGACAGCGCTGGCGGCACGTTTGCTTCTACTTAATCGACCACTTTAAAAGGAGCGAGACATATCGGCTTAACGCAATTGCCGGGGTGTTGCGTTAAGCATTTTTTTCATCAATCGCCGCAAAGACGTGGCATCCCGGTATCCGACGCGTTCGGCAATGGTATCGACCGAGTATTTACTGTTTACCAGCAGCTCCCGGGCTTTATTGGCCTGGACACGCTGGATCAGCCGCAACGGGCTGTAGCCGGTAGCCTTGTGTATGTGTCGAGACAACGTTCGCTCTGACAAGCCAAAGTCGAATGCGAGTGTACTGACGTTGATGGTCGCCGGTAGTGAGGCTTCGATATGAGCCGTCAGCTTTGCGATCAATTCATTTCCCTGAGCCATCATTGCCGGAACCATGAAGGGCGATTGCAGCTGTCGGCCGTCTATCAGTAGCGTTCGTGCAACGGCATTTGCCAATGCCGGGGAGAAATGGCTGCGTAGAAGTTGCAGCATCAGATCGCTGTGACCTAACGCTGCGCCTGCGGTAAGCAACGGGGGATCGGAGATCACCATGCGGTCGGCATCTACCTGGCACTCCGACGCCCACTGCTGGAGCAAGGGTGCCATCCACCAGGAAGTGGTAACACAACGCCCAGCGAGCACGTTCGCAGCCTGCAACACGAATACCGCAGAACATGATGCGGCTACGTTACCACCAGCCCGCATATGCGCCCGTAATGCCGGCACCAGCAAAGCAATGTCCGGCTGTTGCAACCGTTGCTCAATCAAGGCGAYGTCCGCTATGCCGATGCCTGGGATGATCCAGCATGAGCGGTCATCAGGGCTGGTAACCAGGGGCTGAACCAAAATGTGCATGCCTTGGCCGAGGGGAACGCGATCCGTATTCACCCCACAGACTTGCCAACGTGGGACAGCAGTGCCCAATCGCTCGGCGAGGATGGCCGCCGTCGAAAGGATATCCAGGGTCAGTGCGACACTGGAGGCAAAGGCGCCAGGAAGTACCACAATTGTAAAATCATTCATTGGCTGATTATGCACGAAAGATGTCGATTCGGTCGCTAGTTGCAGCGACTCCGTGCTGGCTCAATAACGACTCCATTTCATTGAGCGTTAACCTGTATGCCAAATATCCTGATCAAAGTGCCTCAAGGTTCCTTTACTTGCGAACAACGGGTACTGCTTAGCGAAGCGATTACGAAAGTGGCCGTCGAGGTCGAGCAAATCGGCAGCGATCCACGTCAACGGAGCCTGTGCTGGACGCTCATTGAAGAAGTGGCTTCCGGTTCCTGGACATGTGGTGGCGTGGATGTCAGCGCTCAAGCCATTCCTTGCATCATCCAGGTCAAAGTCCCCAGCGGTGTACTGAGCGAGGCCATGCGAGGCGACTATGTACAGCGTTTGCATCAAGCGGTAAGCCGGTCGAAAGAAGCGAACGACCAAAGAATCGTCATGACGTCGATCATCCTTGATGAAGTCAACGACGGCTTATGGGGAGCCAACGGAGCAATCTGGTATTTGGCCGATTTCACTCAGGCGGCCGGGTACCGACATCTGCAGGGGCTGACGGGGAAGTAAGGCAGCACAGCCAAAAGCGGTCACTCGTGAATGCTCCAAGACGCGAATCTAATCAGTGGCGAGTAAACCGGTCGCCACTGAACGGAATGGCTACTCCGTAATTTCAACCTTATCCAACACCCGATTCACCGATACTTTCCGGTAAAGGGCTTCCCCCATGATGCGCCGTTTAATCTTCCTTGAAGCGCTTACTGGGTAGGTTCGTACAGAGTTTCACAGTCCCCGGCCTTCCTGTTACCGGAGTTACAAGCCCGACTCCCCTTACGCCGCCTGCCGCCGCATCGTCAGAATGGCAGCACCGAAACCGATGAATGTCGACCCCACCACCCGGCTAACCCAGCGGGACAGCGCAGGCCGGGTCAGCACACCCTTGGCCCGCGAGGCGAGCGCGGCATAGAGGCTCAGGGACGACACCGACAATGCCATGAAGATCGAGGTCAGGATCAGAAATTGCGGCAGCAATGCCGTGCTCTGATCGATGAACTGCGGAAACAGCGCGGTGAAGAACATCGTCGCCTTGGGGTTGGTCACCGCCGTCAGGAAGGCCGATTTGTACAGTTTGGAGCGAGTCGGCCGGCTTTTCTTCAAGTTATCCTGAATCCCGTCCGGGAGCATCGGGCCCTTTTTGAACAATTGTCTGATGCCCAGGTAGAACAAATAACCGGCACCGATGAATTTCACCGCATTGAACAACCATTCGGAACTGGCGAGCAGCGCCCCCAGCCCCAGCATGGCAGCGGACGACAGGCAGAACAGGCCACTGGCGTTGCCGAGCGATGACCATATGGCGCTGCGCTGCCCATGGGCCAGGCTATTGTTGATCGCCATCAAGGTCGCAGGCCCTGGGCTGGCGATAGCAATCGCGGCGACCAAGGTAAAAGTCAGAATCGAGTGAGAATCCATTTTCAAAGCTCCTGGTGGTGAGGGCTGGCATATTACAGGAGCGAGCGGGACAACGAGTTAAGTGGTGCTCGGTTTCCCAGGCGGTAATTGGATTGAAAGCGTTCCTTGCCCACCGACAGCTATTGTGGATTCGGCGCCGACGCAAATCTCGCTTTGACGTCCCAGAAATAGAAAAACCATGAAGGCAGTGAACAGCGTGAACATCGCCAGCAGTTGCAACAGGGTGTTGAATCCTGCGGTATAGGCCAAGCGCAGCATCGTCAACGGGATTTGGCTGGCGTCGGTGTTCGCGTGCTTGATATCACCCATCACCAGGCGTTGCGCGATAGTTGAATAGTCAACAGCGGACAGTTTGACCGAGTCACTGATGCTCAGATGGTGTGCGACCAGAGCCGTCAGCACCGCAACAGTGATCGCCAGGGCGACACCCTCGCTGGCCACCCGCGTCGTGTTGAAAATACCGGCGGCCATCCCCGCCCGTTCCTTGGGGATCACGCTGATCGACAAGCCATCCATCAAACCCCAGGGCAGGCCTGTACCGATACCGCTCACCAGCATGGCCGCGATGATCTGCGCATGCGTGCCGACCGGGATCGTACTCAGCCAGTAGAGCCCGGCCGCAGCGATCACGAAGCCGATTGCGCAGAGTACGCCCGCCGACAACCAGCGAGTTAGCGACGCGGCAATGATCGGGACAATCAGCATCGGGGCAGAGAGTGCCAACATCATCAGCCCCGCTTCAAAGGCACTGGCCCCTTCTACGCCGATAAACCGAAACGGCAGCAATACGATCAAGACGATGTAGCAATAGCAGGTACCGATCGGCAGGATCTGTACACCGACAAAGCGCGGAAACAGAAATAGCCCCAGTTCCAGCATCGGATGTTTTGCCCGATTCTCAACAATGATAAACAGCAGCAAAAAGACCGCCGACGTTCCAAGCAGTGCATGGATGACCAGCGAGCCCCAGCCTTGCTCAGGTGCCAGGATCACCGCCGTGGTGAAGGTGATCAACAGGCCGGAAAACGTCAGCACGCCGGGCGTATCCAGACGCTGTGCTTGCGGGTCGACGGTGCTCTCATCCTGAGATAGCACGAGGGAAATCGAGCCCTGCCATTAAAGTGGGGCGGCAAGGTAGTGACGGGGAGCATTGAAGTCAATATGCCAGCAAAGGCCCCGTCAATCGCTCACTCAGCCGTCGGGGCCGGGGCTTTACTGCCCAAGCGGATCAGCTCATTGGAGAAACACAGCCCGACGATGATCAGTGCCGCCCCCGCGAACAGGCTTTCGCGCGGTACTTCATGGAGCACCACAAACGCCAGCAGCGCGGCGAACAGCGGCTCGGTCAGTTCCAGCGCCTGCACCTGGGATGGCTTGAGATATTCGATGGCCTTGGTGGTGCAAAAGAAGCCGAGGATGGTCGGCAGCGCGGCCAGCGCCAGCAGTGCGGCGATCGCCAATGGCGACAGCTCGCCGATCACGAAACCATCGGCCGCAGCCGGCATCAGCAGGTACAGGCTGCCAAAAAACAGCAATTGCCGGGTGAGGTGCAGCCCCCCGGACACGCCCATCTGCTTCATGGCAACCGAAAAGGCCCCATAACCGCAGCCGGCCATGGAGGCAAGCGCAGCGCCTTGCAGGGTAAAGCCCTGTTGCAGGTCGGCGCCAAAGATCACCGCGATCCCGGCGATGGCCAGTGCGGCGCCCACGGTCGCGTTCGCGGTGATGGCATCCTTGAGGAAAATGCGCCCCAGGATGATCGAGGAAATCGAGGCACTGGCCATCAGCACCACCACTACACCTGCCGCAGCGTAATGCCGATAGGCGGACGTTTCGAAGTGAAACAGCACGAAGATGCCAAGGAAGGCGCAGATTGCCGCCTGAGTCCATTTGGCCGTAGACGCCGGGCGCTTGAGGAAAAGCAACAGGATCGAAAGTAGCAGGCAACCCAGCAGGGTCTTGATGACGGCCACACTGCTGGCAGTGAAGCCATTACTCATGAGTACTTTGCTAAGCACACCGATCGTCGCGTTCAGTGCCGCGGCGGAGAGTGCAAACATGACGCCTTTGCTGAAACTGGATTGCATTGATGACGGTCCCTGTCGTTGCTTTGTCGTTAGATAGAATGCCAGCCCACATCGACGGCGCCAAGTTCGAGGATACAAAAATCCCGCCAAACCCGGCATCGATTGTGTGACTCGTCCTGAACAAGGGGCAAGCCCAGGCACTTACAGTGGCAAGGTATTGCAGTGCTTGATCTCCTTGAGCGAAAACCCGGTGTACATTTCCTTGATATTGCCGAGCGTACGTATGCGATGCATGGCGAGCTCATGGAATGCCTCCATGTCTTTGACGACTACCTGCAAGAGGTAGTCGTATTTCCCCGACACTTTGTGACAGGCAATAATGTTGGGCAGCGCCAGAACGCCCGCTTCGAAATGCTCCATGGCGTCCTCGGAGTGGCTATCGAGGGTGACGCTGATGAAAGCAAAAAGTCCCAGCCCCATGCTCTTTGGGTTCAAGTGCGCGTGATACCCGACAATCACCTCCTCTTCCAGGCGCTTCAGGCGCTTCCAGCAGGCTGGCGCTGACAGGCAGACACGAGTGGCGATCTCGGCGTTCGTCAGGCGACCATTCATTTGCAGAATTTCCAGAATTGAACGATCAACCTTATCCATTTCCGCCATGTGTTCTCTCCCTTTAACAATGAGTACGCGGTAGGGCGATTGGCCCCATCCCGCAGGTCCTTGATCAAGCATCCATTTCCAGAAACGACAAATATTAGAAAGGAAATTACATAAAGAACACATTTTGGATAATTAACGTCTGAAAATAATTAAATACAGATCCGTTTCGAAAGCTAATTTTCGAGGCGCTGAAATACAATTTCTTGTCATTTCCGACACCCAAGCCACTGGCTCTGACAATAAAAACAAGTAACAACGGAGGCAATATTGAGCATTTTCAGAACAAAAGACCTGGACGCAATGATTGCTGCTGCCCGAGCTCCTGCCGGGTTGAAAAAAGTGCTGGGGCCGATGGATCTGGTCCTGATTGGTATCGGTGCAATCGTGGGGACGGGCATCTTTGTATTGACCGGAACCGGCGCATTGACTGCGGGACCGGCCCTCATGGTTTCATTCCTGTTAGCGGCGTTGGCCTGTGCATTTGCAGCGCTCTGTTATGCCGAGTTCGCCTCATCTGTACCGGTAGCAGGCTCGATTTACACCTACAGCTACGCGACGCTGGGAGAGTTGGTGGCCTGGATGATCGGCTGGGATCTGATGCTCGAATACGGACTGGCCAGTTCGGCTGTGTCTGTTGGGTGGTCGGGTTACTTCCAGTCCTTGCTGAGCGGATTTGGGCTGAGTCTTCCGGTTGTGCTTACGGCGGCTCCAGGCTCTTTGCCCGGTGTGGAAACCTGGTTCAACCTGCCCGCGCTGGTGATTATGCTGGCAATTACCTGGATGCTTTCCATGGGCATCAAGGAATCCGCGCGCGTAAACAACGTGATGGTGATCATCAAGATCGCCGTGGTGCTGCTCTTCATCGCCGTTGGTGTGCGACATGTTCAGCCGGCTAACTGGCAACCTTTCGCGCCCTTCGGTGGCCAAGGCATTTTGAGTGCTTCGGCCTTGGTTTTTTTTGCTTTTATTGGTTTCGATGCGGTTTCCTCTGCCGCCGAAGAAGTGAAAAACCCGGCGCGTGACCTCCCCATCGGCATTATCGGTTCCTTGGCCGTTTGTGCAGTGTTGTACGTTGCCGTTTCAATGATCATGACCGGCATCGTGCCCTATGCCCAATTCCTTGGCGTTGATCATCCGGTCTCATTGGCGTTGCAACATGCCGGTGAAAGCTGGGTCGCCGGGTTCGTTGATTCAGGCGCAATCATTGGCATGACGACTGTCATTCTGGTTATGGCGTACGGTCAAACCAGGATCATCTACGCGATGTCGCGCGACGGACTGCTTCCCCAGCGCCTTTCCAGGGTTCATCCACGATTCGGCACACCATTTTTCGCCACCTGGATGGTCGGAATAGTCTTCGGGCTGATCTCGGCACTGATTCCGCTGAACGTCCTCGCCGAGCTGATCAATATCGGTACGTTGGCCGCATTCAGTCTGATCTCGGTGGCAGTGATCGTATTACGCAAGACCCGACCCGATCTCCCTCGCGCATTCAGATGCCCGGGCGTGCCCGTTGTTCCGTTGCTCGCCATCGCGTTCTGCGTAACCTTGATGACCTTCCTCAAGCAGACGACCTGGCTGGTATTCGGGGCGTGGTTGGCAATTGGCCTGGTGATCTACTTCGCCTATGCGAGGCGCCGCTCGTTGTTGCATTGATCCGGCATTTCGTCAGGTCTCTCTGGAGTGTCGATCAACCTCCAATAGTTTTCAGGTGCGAAACTGCATTCCAGTTGCGCACCTGATTGCATGCGCCTGTCAATCCTCACCTCATTCATCCTGCTTTTTATCGTATGCGTCCGGCAGAGTCATCTATCGAAGCCTTTTTGAACCCGAATGCCAACTATTTCAGCAGAGCTGGCCATTTTCAAGGTACCTACTCCCGCTCCTTACGGTTCGGATATTCAGTACCTCACCGTCACATGGGATGAGCAATCGCTTAGCGACTTCCGCGCGCTCTGCCGCCATTGCCGCCATTTAATCGGGGCTAACGGCTTTGTCGCCCCCAAGGGAGAAGTCAGCGGGCCTTGCCCTTCGCTATGCAATATGAGTTGACGAACGCTGCAGTGTGCTGCAAAGACTGGCGTATATCCGGTTTGGCTATTCCATGCCTGTTGGCAAATTGCTCGACCGCCGCTGTATCAAAACGAGTGGTCTGGATAAAGTCCAAGGCTTCGGGTTTTGTATTCAAAAAACGCGCGACGGGAGGAATACTCAGTAGCAACTTCAGCAATCGCAGCGAAATGTAATGCTTGGGAGACTTTAAGCCAACGGGTTTTGCCACCTGTACCAGGAGTTCTCGCAAGTTGGGAGTTTGGTCATCAAGCGCCAGCAGTTCCTGACCCACCATGGCAGGATCAAAAGCACAAACCGCCACCAGTTCAACCAGGTAATCCACGGTAACCAGTGGTAGCCAGTGCTTGGCGGTACCGGGCACTGCAGTCAGCTTTCCCTGTACAAGGTTGCGTATCAGCTCCACCAGCGGCTGACCGTCAAGGATATGCCCCGTGCGGCTGTGGCCACAAACCGTCGCGGGATGGACAACGGTAATCTCCCCGCCCTTCGCGGACATGACCTCCAGGGTCGCAAAATGCGCCTCCAGCTTGCTCCCCTCGTAACCACCGACATGCCGGTAGACGGCAGGCCAATTCGTCAGCTGCGGATAACGAGGATCAATCCCGATGCGTTGCAGATGTTCATGATTTTTCAGCATGTAGCCGCCGATCATCACTAACCGGCTTTTTTGCTCAGCCGCCAACAGCGCCACGCGCTTTGCCCCTTCTACATTCACCGCACGAGAATGCTCCACTGAAAGCCCCCAAGCGAAGTGGGCGCCCAGGTGGAATATGACTCTGGCGTGCCTCAGCACTTCTCGGTCAGCAAGACTCAGCCCGAGGTTGTCCCGTTCCAGATCGCCAGCTACGGCAAATACCCGGATTGCGTTCCCTCCCAAATTGTCGATTTGCTCCCGCAGTGCAGCCAGTCGCTCTGGGCGACGCATCAACACCCGAATGGTGTGACCTTTTGCACTCAGGTGCGCCACCAAATGTTGACCGATGAAACCGGTACCCCCCGTAACAAAACACTCCACGCTCATTTCCCTGCTCCTTGGTAAGGTGAGAAATCAAGCGTAAACTATCGACCCAACTCTATAGTCAAGCGGTGTTTTTATGAAAATCGGTGAACTCGAGGCCCGCAGCGGCGCCAGCCGCCATACGCTGCGTTACTACGAGCAAATCGGCCTGATCTCACCGCTGCGGCGAACTAACAACTATCGCGTTTACACAGCGCAAACTCTGCAGGATCTGGACTTTATCCAGCGCGCGCAAAGCATGGGGTTTTCCCTGGGGGAAATACGCGAGATTCTGGATGCGCAGCGCAACAAGCTGATCGATTGCGCTGACGGCGCCAAGCTAATTGAAAAGAAGATGGCAGAAATCAAACAGAAAATCGCCAACTTCCAAAGCATTTATCGGTATCTGGATGAAGAGCGTGCAAGCCTCGAAGCCAGTGCTGCCAAGCAACTTGAGCTTCAGCAGTTGAACAACTCTTCCAACTGAACTGTCAGCATCCGGGAAACGGAAGCTGCAGCCTGCTTCCAGCTTCAAGCCCCCCCTACGCATTTTCTAAAACCTTCTGGCCAGGCCCTGGACAGTAAGCGTCCGCCCAACAGAACTTGCGTGGTTAAACGGGCGCCCATCCATGGGGCAGCAACTCGGTAATCTCACTGGCCCGCTGCGTCGGCAGTCGCGTGAGCACGTCCTTTAAATACGCATACGGATCACGGCCGTTAAGCCGTGCCGACTGGATCAAGGCCAATGGCTTTCACCCAGCCTTTGACGATACGAGCGTATTTCCGATTCACCTTTGATGTTGTGTGCCCCACATTTTGCTGAAACATCAACAGCGCCAAGGCCCCATGACAAGAGGAGTCAACCTTCGAACTGATCGCTCGCTGTTTCCCTGGATCGACAGGAACGGCTCAATGAATTCTCACCGACCAACATCGCGCCTTCATGAACATTCGTCCGCCGACAGCTTGCGAAAACACCCGGGGCAGGCAGACATCCCGGGGGTCAATCGACTCGGTCCTTACTTTTCCCACTCGGCCTTGGGAATCATCAAGCCGTGGTTACCGTTATAAGCGGCGCGCTCAGGCTGTTTCCAACCCTGCAGCAGCGAATCGTCGAGACGGTAGATTTCCACGCCGAGAGGACGGCAAACCTTCAGCGGATCCTCCGCGTCGGGGCCCCACATCGGCAATGACAGGTCACCGCCCGGACATGTGGACAGCGCGCAGAGCAGGTCGATTTCCGCGAAGAACTCCAGGTAGTCGCCCTGCTTCGCCGGGCACGCCTTCATGAAGTACATGTCGTCGTGATTGAGGCCAGTGCACTGGAAAATGTTCAACACATCGTGCACGTCGAACTCGGTCAGGCCGTGCGGCAACACCGCGCGGGTCAGGTTGGAGTGGCAATGGTGATGGAAATCCTCGCCGGTGAGCATCTTGTTCACGTAAGGATCGCAGCGGGTGCCGAGCAGGTCGTGCAAACGGCCGCCATGTTCGTCGATGCCGTAGCCGGCCAGGCTGTCGTCGGTGATGGTGACCATCGGCCGCAGGAACGGCAGGTTCGACCACAAGCGGTCGTAGGTGGTGACGTGCGCGCCTTGCAACTGACGGGTGCGGGCCGCCCACATGCGTTCGCGGGGATCGTTGGCGCTCCACACGTTGAAGTCGCCGACCTGCGGCCCCACAGGCGTGGTCACGCGAAACACATGCCCCGCCGGCACCTTCCAGGCGCGGCCGGTGCGAATCGGCACTTCGAATTGCTCGACCAGCGTGCGGCCGTCCTTGCTTTCGCGCACGCGGTCATAGAACGCTTTGTCTACCTGCAATGCGGCGCCCTTGCTGACTTGGTAGGCCGCTGGATAATCCTTGTACATGATGGATCCTCTCTTCAGTGTTTTGGTCGGCCGCTCAGAATATCCAGCAGCACGAGTTCGGAGTCGTTGAGATAGCTGCTCATGGCTTCCTCGGCTTCCTTCTTGCGGCCGTCGCCCAGCAGATCGTGAATATGCCGGTCGCGTTCAAGCCAGGGTTTCTGGAACGATTCCTCGCTGGGGGCGTTGGAAAACACCAGGCGCGTCTGGGCCGCCACGTGGGTGAAGAATTCGTCGAACAGCGGGCTGCGCATCAGACCGACGATGTGTTGGTGAAAACGCAGGCTGTGGGTACCGAAGGCTTGCCAGTTCTCGCGATCCTGGGCCAGTTGCGCCGCCTCGATGGCATCGAACATCAGATCGGACTGGTACTCGCGTAACGGCTTGCTCGCGGCGATCGCCTGCAATTCGAGCGTGCGGCGGACCTTGAAGATGTCGCGCACATCGTCGATACCCATTCGGCGCACCATCACGCCTTTGTTGCGCACATAGCTGGTCAGGCCTTCGCGACCCAACTGGTGCAGCGCCTCGCGTACGGTGTTGCGCGAGGCGTTGTAGGCGTTGACCAGCTCGCTTTCCACCAGTGGCATACCTGGCAACAGGCGCCCGCCAATGATGTCTTCGCGCAGCTCGATGGCGACCTGGTCCGGCAGCGACAGGCTTTTTTCCTTGGGTTGACTCACCGTAGCACTCCCTCCGCTCACGCGAGGTTGCGCGTGGTTTTCTTGTCCATCAGACCTTTTTGCATGTTCGTATCCTCGGTAGGTGGAAGCAGTAAGGGCGATCATGATTGTTCAACAATCACTTGGTTACCTATATGCGCATACCGTGCCAATCGTTGAATTTAAGGCCTGCTTGAAAGCTTTTTGTCTGGAGAACGCCTTTTATGGACAGGCGGGTACGCCAACACCGTGCGATTCGTTACCGAACGCTACGTTGCAGAGCAAAAAACAGTTTTTACGCAGCTGAAATTCCGGGTTATTACCGAACGCGCACGATTCCCGCATAGCTCGTAAGCTGCAATGGATTGATCGTCATTGTGGAGGGGCAGCTTCACTATTTGGTGACCCTGCGCTGCGTAGTGGCTCGGTAAATCGCACGCTCATCTCGATGGATTCCTGTACCCAATCGAACGGCAGCCAATGACTTCAATTCTGGATTGGCGGCGCCCAGGCAGGCGTCGATTTCACGGCTCTCCGGACATTTTCAGACAGAAAGGGACCTAGGGGGCGTTCTCAATTACATCGATCTCTTTTTCGAGGTAATGAGGGTCGACGTCAGCGTTTATAGGCAATGGTGCGATCGAGGTGCATTTTGAAGCCAGGCTTTTGCCTCATTAAGAGCCCCAGTGTTTGTCTGCATGGTGTGTAGCGTTAGGCTGCTTCACCACGCCCTGAGGAAGTCAGTCAACCTTGATCAAGATTCTTGAGCAGCCGTTAACCGGGCAGCTTACCCAACTTACCGGAGTCGGAACTCAGATCCGGCTGTTGCCCAGACCAGGCGGCAGGCGATTTCATTTTCAGGAACCAAGATGTGCCCCCCCCTTCCCACCACCGCGCCAATGACAGTCCGAGCTCAAATGCATTGAGACTCTGCAGCGCCCCGACGAGCTTGGCAGTGTTCATATCCACACAGAAATAACGCGCAGGTGAACTTCTGCATCGAATCTGATTTTCGGCTATTTGGCCGACCTCAAATTTGAGATGCAGTACTTCTCGAATCTTACGCATGGATAACCGCTCCACGACGACCTCTCTGCTTCGATAAAAGAGGTCGATGGTAGTGAATTAATCCTGCGTCGCTGCCTGCCTTTCGGGTGGCCGGATGGCCGTGGAATCCGCACAGAACGCTTACGCCAAAGGTTTTGATTCGTCATTTGTTGCACTTTCCGGGACCTTGGAGGAAACGGCGGCAACGGCCAAAGAATTCGATGTGCGCTATGAAAAAATCCCCAGCGGGTCAACATACACACTGTCTCATACCACTACGAGCTACGTGTATGACTACGGCGGTACGCTGCGCCCTGGATTGTCGCCATCGCTTTCGGCACAAGAGTGCGCACAAGATTTGCTGAACCTCATGGAAATATGCGAATGAGCTCAACGTTCGATCAAAATCAAATGGACAACAAAACGATGAGCAAGCACCGTCGAGAATAGAACCTTGGCCTAGGCTCGGTTCACGCTAAATCGTTGCCGATACTCACCGGGCGTTAGCCCTGTAACCCTGACAAAAATTTTGCGGAACGCGCCAGGGTCGCTGTAACCAACTTCCCACGCAATAGCCTCGATCGGCAATGTACTGAATTGCAGCATCTCACGGGCACGGCCAACTCGCAGCCTCTGGCAATAATCGATGGCGGTGAAGCCTGTGGCCTTGCGAAAGCGTCGCAGGAAAGTTCTTTCTTCCAGGCCCGAGCGCAGAACCAGCGACGCAAGGGCCGTATCTTTCGCACCTGTCGCCTGTAGCCAATGCTGGACTTTCAGAACCGGGGCGTCGCCATGAGTAAGGTTTGGAGAAAAAGCACTGTAGTAGCGCTGCTCTCGGCCGGGCGGATCTACAAGCAAATAATGTGCGGTTTCCGCCATGATGACCGGCCCTAGAAAACGGTCGACCAACTTCAAACCGAGATCAATCCACGCCATCAGGCCCCCTGCGCTGATGATATCGCCGTCATCAATGACAAGCCGATCGATATCAAGATGCGCGTCGGGAAACCTTTGCCGAAACAAGTCGGCATGGTCCCAGTGCGTGGTGACCGATCGCCCCGCCAGCAGACCGGTTTCAGCCAACAGGAAAGCCCCTCCGCAGACAGAACACAACGTTGTGCCCGCGCGATGATGGCCGAGGAGCCAGTCAACAAACGGTGCAGCTTCCTGCGACGAGACTTGCGTACCCAAGCGAGGTGGCATCAATAGCACCGTAGGAGACCCGCCGGCCTCCCTCGCCTTCTCCCCGACTCTGACAGGTGCGCCACTGTGGCCCTCAACCTGCCATTGGCTGACCTGCAGGAAAACGCCCGCCTCTTTGTAGTGCTGCGCCGCAAAGCGATCCGCAACCGCGAATAGATCAATCAAACCATGCACGGCCGCAAGCTGTACGCCAGGGAAAATGACGATGCCGATTTCAATTGGGAGAGGTCTGGTCATGTGTCGGTATTTACCCTGTTTATGTCGATATCGCCACGAGACACTATCATGCCTGCGAATCATCATGTCAAAAGCTTCACCACCAAACGAAAGGGGTAGGAGATGACAAACGAAGTAGCAACAGTCGCAACTCCAGAGTGGCGAATTGCAGGTGAATGGCTGGACGTCTGTTCGTGCAACTCACCGTGCCCATGCACATTCGCTCAGCCTCCCACAGGCAATCATTGCGAAGTGCTGTGGGCGTACCGAATCAATGAGGGTCACTACGGCCCGACGCCCATGGCAGGCCTGAAGGTGGTCCTGCTCGCAAACTTCACCGGCAACCTTTGGGACGGCGCTTGGCTGGATGCAGGCGTATTCCTCGATGCTGCCGCCGACGATGCACAGCGAGCGGCCTTGGCGGCAATTTTCACCGGCCAGGCCGGCGGCTGGATGACACAGTTCGTACCAACGCACGTGCGTGAGCTCAGGGGTGTCGAGTTTGCGAAGATTTCAGTCGACATCGAGAGCACGCTCGAACACTGGCGGGTGACCGTCGACGACAAGGTCGAAGCGAGTGGCCAGGCCATGAAGGGGCCGACCTCCGATCCGACCAAGCTGCTGCAGAGCTTCAATCCACCCGGCAGTGAAGTCGGTCCCACCGACGCGCCCGTGACCTGGGGCAAGAGCGTTGCAGGCCGTTGGAAGGCCTTTGGATTCGATCAAAATATCCCGGCCGGCCAAGCGAGTAAGCACATCCCCTTCGACTGGCACGGACCGGACGCACCATGATGAAATCGGTCCTCTGCGCTTCACGATCCGCAGCTTCTGCGCTCGGGCGGGGTCAAGCGGGCCTGGGCTGGACGATAGTTATCGTTGCGCTCAGCCTCGCCGCCTGGTTCGAAATGCTGGTGGTCATGGGTGACATGGATGAGGGGCCAGGAACCCCGCTACACGGCTTACCCGCCTACCTTATTGGTTGGGTCGTCATGTTGACAGCAATGATGCTGCCGTCAGAACTCAACTACATTGCGGCGTTTGCCGCCATGCTGAAGTCCCGTGGAGGAAAATCGCTCGCACGAACGCGGCGCATGGCTTGCTTCATCGCGGGCTACGCAGTCGCCTGGATCGGCTACGGACTTGCAGCCTATCTGCTGGATTATGCGATTCGTGCCCTCAGCCTCGAGTTTCTTGCGTGGAACCGCGCTGGTCCCTATTGGGCTGGCGCCGTTTTGATTATCGCAGGAATCTTCCAGGTCTCGGCCTTGAAAAATGTTTGCCTTACGGGATGCCGTTCGCCGCTGTCCTTTTTCGCTCAATATTGGCGAGGGGGCGATTTCGGGGCTGTTCTGATGGGCGCGCGACACGGCATGGTCTGTGTGGGCTGCTGCTGGGCGATGATGGCGGTGATGTTCGCTGTCGGCGTCATGAGTCCTGCCTGGATGGCGTTGCTGACCCTGTTGATGTTCGCTGAAAAGGTACTGCCCAGTGGGCATAAGCTCGCGATTCCAATCGCCGTGTTCCTCGGCGCCATGGGGATCTGGATGGCGCTGTCACCCGATACAGTACCGTTTCTGAAAAACCCCATGACAGCCACCGTGAACATTTCGCATATACACATACACTGACTAACGGAGCGATTTCGTTTTCCGTAATGAGGACTGCGGCATTTTTATGCCGCCGCCCCCAGTCTTTTGCCGATCGCCTCGGCCTACGCCATCTCGCCATTTGGCGAGAAGCGTTGTGCGTACTCCTTCGGGCTCACGCCAATCCGCCGCACGAAGGCTTTTCTCAGGACATCCACGCTGTGGTAGCCACTGCGCCGTGCAACCTCTTCCATAGACCGACCACCCAGTTCTATCGAGCGACAGGCAGCTTCAATTCGGACATCCTCGACATACTTCGCCGGCGTTGTCTGCAACTCTCGCTGGAACAAGCGGATTAACGTCCTGACGCTGGTGGAGAGCTTGTCCGCGAGTATTTCGACTGTCAGATCTGAATGCAGGTGTTCCGCAATCCACAGACACAACTCATCCAGGCTGGAGCCGGGAACATGCTGTGATTGCAGGGCGACACTGAACTGCGCCTGCCCGCCGGGACGCCGCAGGAAGAGGACAAGATTTTTCGCGATCTCCATAGCCACTTCATCGCCCAAATCTTCGCTGACCAACGCGAGCGCAAGATCGATACCGGCGGAGATACCAGCTGACGTGTACACGTTGCCGTCCTTGACCCAGATGGGATTGGGATCGACCTGCACCCTGGGGTAGCTTTCGGCCAGGCTTCGCGCCATACGCCAATGAGTCGTCGCCCTGCGACCATCCAGAAGTCCTGTCTCAGCCAGAGCAAACGCCCCGACACAGATCGAACACACCCGCCGAACACTCGCGGACTTCGTTCTTATCCAATCGATAGCGGACTCGTCCACCTGCTCCCGAGCTTTCCAGCCCGAAGTCACGATCAACGTATCGATTGCTTTGTCGTCACCACGTTCTTGTTCAAGCGTCTTGTGTGCCATCAACGCGATGCCCGTGCTGCTCTCCAGGTGCTCGTTGGCGCCTGCACAGACCAACTCGAGTAGATAGGGAGCAACGTCACCACGGTGCAATCGGTTCGCGAAGGCAAACACCTCCGCAGGGCCGATCACGTCTAGCGAGTCCACAGGAGGCAATCCCAGAATCACGACACGTTTTGGTCTCAAACTCATAAGCGGATGGCTTGGTTTCGTCGTTTTGCTCACATCAATCTCCGCGCAGACAAGATGCGCATATTGGCACAAATCATCTGCCAATAGTCAATTTAGCCAGCCGGAAATACTTAAACTGAACCTCAAGCCACCCACTCTGAGGAAAGCAAACATGAGCACCCCTGTCATCATTGGCGGCTTCAGCGCTCCCGACTCTGAACTTGCCCAAAAGGCTTCTTCGCTCGTCGAGCGCGTCCACACTAAACCGCTCCTGCACCATGTGCATCGTACCTGGTGGTTTGCCGAATTCCTTGGTCAGCAGCGTGGCCTGAAGTATGACCGCGAGGCCGTCTATCTCGCGGCGCTGTTGCACGACCTGGGACTGACGAACGAGTTTTCCGCCGAACAGCGCTTTGAAGTCGATGGCGCTGACGCTGCCAGCCGCTTTCTACTAGCGAACGGCTATTCGGAGTCGAAAACCGAGCTCGTCTGGGACGCGATTGCACTTCACTCCAGCGCCGGTATCGCTGACCGCAAGCAGCCAGAAATCGCCCTCATCTACCTGGGCGCTCACGTCGACGTTATGGGCTTGAACATAGAGGAAATTACACCTTCGCTGATCGAGGATGCGCTCGCGCTCTATCCCCGCATCGGAATGAAGGCTGCGTTCACTGAGGCGGTAGCAGAAGTAGCCAGGAAAAAACCTTTTACTGCCATTGGCACCGGGCTCGCTGACGTCGGACGTCGCCACATACATGGTTTCGACTGCCCGAATGTGTGCGACCTGATTGATAACGCGCCCTTCGACAGCTGACATTCGGTGTTGCGCACGGGAATTTACTTTATCCGGATACCAGAATGGAATTTTCGCTGGCAAGGACGGAATTATTGGCGAGGTCACCGGGAAGTCGCCTCAGTCAGTCAGTGACTTCGTACGTGCCAACAAGCAAACGTTTGAGTGTTGAAGTTTTTTGGCGCGTGCGTTGGGTGTTTGTTGTCTTCGCATGCGCCATTTTTAATTCATCGATCAACGAGGGGCGGATGTCGTGCGACTGGCCGGCTAAATTTGCTTCTCGCTCAGCTGCCGCAGTGAATGACGCACGCGCGAATACCTGCGCCCGGCCGCCCTCCATCGAAACTTGTTCAATCACAATTCTCTGAAAGGAAAACTGCAATGAAACTCAGCGGTAATACGATATTTATTACTGGAGCGACATCTGGCATTGGACGCGGGCTTGCCGAGGCCTTTCACAACAAAGGGAACAAAGTGATTATCGGCGGTCGCCGCAAGGCACTGCTGGATGAAATCACCCAGGCCAATCCGGGTATGGACTCGGTCGAAATCGACGTAAGTAACGCGGCGCAGATTACTCGCGTGGCGCAACTCCTGACGCAAAAATATCCAGAACTGAACGTCATCATCAACAACGCAGGCATCATGCCGTTCGACGACGTGACCGGCCCACTCGATGACGCGCAAGCCATCGATCTGATCGACACCAACCTGATGGCGCCGGTGCGCATCAGCGGCGCTTTTATCGAACACCTGAAGCAACAGCCGCAAGCGTTCATCATCAACAATAGCTCGACGGCCGCGTTTATTCCGATGGCGATGTTCGCGCTTTATTCCGCGACCAAGGCCGCTATCCACTCTTACTCGTTGTCCCAGCGTTTCGCATTGCGTGACACCAGYGTGCGTATCCTTGAAATTGCGCCGCCCTGGGTCGATACGGATCTGGTTTACAAGAGCGGTGACGCGCGCGCCATGCAACTGGAACCTTTCATTGAGCAAACCATGGCGCTACTTGAGACCGCGACGACCGAGGTCGTTGTTGAAGCAGGCCAGGCACTACGCAATAGCGCAGGACCGGGGGAGCACGATGTAGTGAACTACCTCAACCAAATGTTAATCGACAACCCACTTCCGGCGCCTTGACCGCAATCCAGCAGGCCACCAAGCCATCGGTGGCCGCTCACTATGTTGATACAAAAGCAGGGTAATTACATGAGCTACAGGCTAGACAGAATCAAAGAGATTCTTAGCGCAGAAGCAAAGGCCATCAGTAGTGTAAAAATAGACGATAGCTATGATAAGGCGATTGAATTCATCAAAGCGTGTCCGGGAAAACTCGTCATGACCGGCATTGGAAAGGCAGGTTTTATTGCAAAAAAGTTCGCGGCAACGCTTTGCTCAACAGGAACGCCTGCCGTCTATATTCACCCCGCAGAAGCTGCTCATGGTGATCTCGGCATTGTCGAGAAAAACGATTTGATTTTTGCTTTTTCTACCAGTGGTAAAACTCAAGAAGTCATTGAGCTCATTAAATTCAGCCGTCATCTCACTACTGGAAAAGTCATCGCAATCACCTCTCACCCGGAAAGCGAGCTCAGGAACAACGCTGATCTGGTTCTCGATATGGGCGTCATAGAGGAACCCTGTTCTTTGGGTTTGACTCCAAGCGCCAGCATTGCGGTCATGAGCGCAATCAGTGACGCCATCGCCCTGACGCTAATGGAGGAGAACGGAATTACTCGCCACGATTATGGTGTACGTCATCATGGTGGTTACCTCGGGCACAAGGCCAGGCTAGCTAATGACACTGAATAGCACAGCTGACCAGAGGCAAACGACGTTGCAAATTTCTGAACTGATTAATTCATTTTGCCGCTATCGGATGAATTCAGTGCTCGAGCGCTGGCTTCGACTGTGATCGTTTCCTTCTTTCCATTAACACCCTCCACAGTCAGTGTCAGTGGTACTTTGTCTCCCTCTTTCACCTGGGCGTACACGCCGATGAGCATCACGTGGTAACTGTCAGGGTCAAAGACGACAGTTTTTCCAACCGGTAGCGCAACCGATTCAACAGGGTCCATGCGCATCACTTCATTCTGCATGGTCGAGTGGTGCATCTGCACTGTCCTGGCAACCGGGGATTGCACGCTCACCAGTTTGCTGTCGGTGCTTGAGGTGATCTTCAAGAACGCCCCGGTTGATTGCTGCCCTGGCACAGTTGCTCTAACCCAAGCGTCGTCGATCCTGGTCTGTGCGCTGGCTTGCCAAGCCATCCCCAATAGAGAAAACAGTATTGCTGCCTGTGCAAGAGGCTTGATAACGACGGTTTTACGGGATCGAAAATTCATTAACTTGCCTTCATGACAGTGAGAAGATCTTCCACACATTCCTGTTCCGTGCGCGACTGGCTAAATCCAAGCCGCAAGACGCCCTTGGCGTCGTACACGTAACTCATGGCGGTGTGGGACAGGGTGTACGTCGAACCGATAGGGTTTTTTTCATAAAAGACACCAAACTCTTCAGCAGTGGCGGCCGTCTCTTCAAGATTTCCGTACAGCGCCTCAAACGTTGGATCAAAAGCCTTCACGTAAGCATCCAGCACGGCAGGCGTGTCACGCTCAGGATCGAGCGTAATGAAAATGACCTTGAGTCGATCGCCATCAGGCCCCAAGAGTTTTTTGATCTTTACGGCTCTCGCCAGTGCAGTAGGGCAAGCCGCCGGACACTGGGTGAAGCCAAAAAAGATCATCGGCACCCTACCCTGGTAGCTCGCTAGCGTTTTTTGATTGCCTTGAGGGTCTTTCAAGGTGAATGAGCGTCCGCGCGCCTGACCACTCAAGTCCCATCCGTATTTAAACGTGCCTGCGACGCTGTCGAAGCTTGCGAGCATGCCCAAACTGAGCACGCCGATGCCTGCAATCAACTCTCGGCGAGTCAAGAGTGTGCTCATGTGTCGAGACCTGTAATGAATAAGTTATTCGCGCTGACTTTCATTGCCTGGACTCCTCGAAATGCGTAGTGACGAAACAGAAAAATTCACAAGTTGGATGTCTGGAGGTTGGAGTGAGCCAAGTCCCCCAGCCATCTCGGGGCTTTCAAAAATTGCTCAATGGGCTACCTGGACCGTGGCGGCGGCTTTCTTTTCTTGCTGTCTGATCGTCAGAATGGCAAGGCCGGCGATCAGGCAAAGTGCTCCGCCAGTGAAGAAGGCTGGCAAGTAACTGAGCAAGGTCACTCGCGACCAGCCAGCTCCGAAAGCCGCGACGGCTGCACCAATTTGATGTCCGGCGAAAATCCAGCCAAACACAAGTCCGGCGCGTTCTGCACCGAAGCGGGAGGCGGCGAGTCGCACTGTAGGCGGAACCGTCGCGATCCAATCAAGACCGTAAAAAACAGCGAACAATGAGAGACCGTAGATCGAGAAGTCAGTGAAAGGCAGCACGATCAGCGACAGTCCGCGAAGGCTGTAATACCAGAACAACAAACGACGATTGTCGAAACGGTCAGACAGCCAGCCTGACGCAACCGTACCGACAAGATCGAATACGCCCATGGCCGCGAGCAGGCCCGCTGCTTTCACCTGCGAGATACCAAAATCACCGCACATCGGGATTAAGTGAACTTGTACCAGGCCGTTGGTTGTTGCGCCGCAGATGAAGAATGTACCGAATAGAATCCAGAACACCTTCGTCTTCGCCGCGTCACGCAGGGCAGTGAATGAGGCCGCCAGAATCGACGCGCTGGTTGAGGTGGGTACGGTAATCGGACCTGAACTGGTATCGCCGTACGGCCGCAACCCCATATCACTTGGTCGATCACGCATTACGAGCAGCACCGCCAGCGCTGCAATCACCAGCAAGAGGCACATCAAACCGAGCGCCCAGCGCCATCCGGAATGATCGGTGATGCTTGCGAGAATTGGCATAAAGATCAACTGCCCGGTCGCGGTGCTGGCGGTGAGAACGCCGACGACCAGACCCCGGCGAGCACTGAACCAGCGCGACGCGACGGTGGCACTGAGGGTCAACGCGGTCATCCCTGCGCCGACGCCAACCGCGACACCCCACAGGACCACCAGTTGCCAGACCTTTGTCATACCGAGTGAAAGCACCAGGCTGACCACTATCACAGTCAGCGCGGTGAGGGTGACATTGCGTAGGCCATACCTGTTCATCAGCGCGGCGGCGAACGGCGCGGTCACCCCGAATAGCACGAAACGGATCGACAGGGCCGAGGAAATTTCCACGGTGTTCCAGCCGAACTCCATCTGCATTGGCACGATGAAGACACCAGGTGCGCCTACCGATGCGGCGCTGACCAGGGCGGTTAGGAAAGTGACCGCAATCATGGCCCAGCCGTAGTGAATGTTACGTCGGGCGAGAACTGTCGAGAGCCATCCGGAAATCATAAGTGCTCCTATTGCTGGCGGAATGTGGCGCTCGTCGCCACTTACGGTTTCGAAGAGAAAGGCAATGAGAATTACCGAGTGATCAACTACGTCACAGGGGCTTCGTAGTCCGCCGRCAGGACCAGCTAAGGGTCAGTCTATGGATTTCTGGCTGTAGAAAATGACTGTTTCTGGATGATTCGTGCCAACTTCAGTCGCGCGTTCGCGTACGGTGTTTCACTCGCCGCTGTAAGGAGATCCGATAAACCGCGTGGAATGGCGTTCGACCAACCGAATCCAAGGGGTAGAAATGCTTTTGCACCTCGGATCGGCAGAGAAGGCGCGCAGATCGATCACCGCGGCTGCATCTCCTAATCCAGTTTTGCGCAGAAAGAACGCCGCATGGCCAGGCGCAATAACGTCAGTTACGAAGTAGAAGTAGCGATCGAATACTTTGTCGCGCCCCGGCCCTGGCTGTGCGGGCGCCAGCCGACCCGGAGCCCACGCGTCAGCGAACTGTATGATCGCGTTGGCTTGGTTGATGACTCGCACTGTTGTCGACGTAGAGTCGACCAAGGTAGGAACCTTTCCGGCCGGGTTCAGCGCCAGGTACGCCGGGGCGCGATGCTCAAGTGCTCGCAGATTCAGCAGACGTGCCGTGTATGGCACGCCTGCTTCTTCCAGCGCGATTGCAGCTGCCGGTTTGGGCTCCGTACAGTTCTATAACTGTGTTCATCGTGCGTTCCGTCGCGCGCGATCTGGTCAGGCACGCACAACCTCAAGACGCGGGGTTGGGGAGACAGCGGTGCCATTGGGTTGTCCAGTGTTGAAC